>JAKAJX010000249.1:0-11269 GCA_021824855.1 Bacteroidota bacterium
CAAATGTTTGCCCTTAAAATACCTGTTTCAATGGAAACCATTAACATAGTTGAGGGCTTGCGTTTGAACGCTGCAAATACCCGTTTCATTTGCACCTCAAAATGTTTATCTTTGCTTTGTCTTTTATGCAAAGAATTACTGGGGGTGTTCAATGTCTTAACCATTGTTACCCCCTTTCTTTTTTAGGTAGGTTTCGGCTTCGCTGGCTGTTTCTGCCAACGTCTTTTTTCTGCCTTGCTTTAACCAGTTATCAATTTCCGATTTTAGAAACCTCAACTTTTTACCGCCTTTATGTACGGGAATAATACCAGCGTTTACCCAGCCGTAAACTGTGGGTTTACTGGGTTTATCGGGGTGGTAAATACAAAGTTCGTTGAGGTCAAACCAACAATCGGTTTCGGTTGGTTGTTCGTTACTTTTTTCAAGTAACAGCCTTTTTATTTCGCTTACTTCATTGGTAAGGTGTGTAAATGCTTTCGGTAATGTTTCAAGGGTTAAACCCTCTGTAAAATTTTCCATTTCAATATCAATTTTATGTTTGATAGTGCAATGGTATCAGGGGCTTTTAGGGGCAACAATAGGGGGGTACGCCCTATTTTAATTTTTCATAGTCTTTTTGTACTGTTTGCTTTTGTTGGTCGGCTGTGTACCTTGTTCTATTCTCTTTAGAACGTTCATTGAGTACATAAATATTTCCTTTTACTGCTCTTTCGTTAACTTCAAACCATTTTGCAACTGCTTTGAATAGTTCGTAATCGGTTGTAAAATGTTTGGCTTTTAAATGCTTTAGAAAGGCTAAATACTCAAACATTGCAATACTATACGGTAAGTCGTTTGTACTTATCAGTTCAATAAGGCTTTGTTTGTTTGGCTCTGAAAGTTGCTTAACTTTTGACAATTCAAAGAAACCGTATTCACCCAGTTCCGCTTTAAATTTATCCGTTTTCGTTTCGATTTGTTGAGATAATAAGGCGTGTATCCTGTCTGCACAATATTGTACAACTTCTTTAAAAAAATCATTTCTCATTTTTGCCCCAAAATGGTTAGGCATAGCATCAATAAGGTTTTGATAAAATACTTTGCCTTTGTATGGGGCTTCATTATGCTTTGCTTCAATGAAATCAAAAGGCTCAAATTCGGTTTCACCAATTTTGGTATTAAAAACATAAAGTTTGTGTGCAATGTCTTCGTAAAAATTCATTTGTCTTTTATGCTTAATAGGTTAAAAATCTAATTGTATTTTGTCGGCTGCTTCACGTTTGGTTTGGTCTATAATTTTTGCGTAAATCTGTGTGGTTTTCAGTTCACGGTGTCCCAGCATTTTTGAAACGGTGTAAATATCCGTTCCCTTTGATAGTTGCAAGGTGGCAAACGTATGCCTGAAACAATGAAAGGTTATATCCTTTGTTATTCCTGCTGCTCCAATCCATTGGTACAGGTGTTTGTTTTCGTATGCTGAATAAGTAAGCCCCTCAAATACTTTGTCGGTTGCTTCTTTGCGTTCACCCAGCAAACTATACGCCTGTTCAGAAATAGGCATCATTTCAACCCCTTTTGTTTTTTGCTGTTTGAACTGTATAAAATACCCGTTGTTTTCAATGTATTCCAGTTCGCCCCAAACAAGATTTTTAATATCCGAAAACCTCAACCCTGTGAGGGCTGAAAACAAAGCTGCCCGTTTCAATAAAGGGTTATTACATTCGGTTTTTACAAGGCTGTTCAGTTCCTCAATGGTTAAAAAATTCCTTCGGGTTTCTGCCTGTTTTATGGGTTCAATTTTTGCGTTCAGGTCGGTAAGTAAATACCCGTCTTTATAGGCTTGCTTTAAGGTTGCTTTCAGTTTATTGAAATAGGAAACGGCTGAATTTTGGGCAAGGGTTACTTTGTTGCTCTTATTGCTTTTGGTAGTGAGTAAATACTCTTTGAACTCATTACAAAACTTTTCGTTGAGATTGGCAAACTTCAAATTTCCCTTTGTGAATGTTTCAAGGTAATTGTATGCTGAAACCCAGTTATCATGGTTGCTGGCTTTACGTTTGTCGGCAAGGCTTTTGAAATAAGTAACAAAGTTTTGTTCGCCCTGCTCTTTAATCTTTAGTTGTTCCTTTTCGTACCCTGTGTAAATTTCGGGTTTGTTTAAATAGTTTTCACGTTTCTGCCTTATCTGTTCGGCAAGCTGTAAAGTTTCTTTATTATGCTGTTTCTCAATAGGGTTCTTTGCCTTATCAAAAAGGTACATTCCTAAAAACTCCCTTCGGGTTGGTTCGCCTGTTTCGGGGTGTGGAATAGCTGGGTAAAAATCTAAATACAAACTTTGCCTGTTCCCTGAAATTTTCTTTTCTCTTAACTTAACTTTTATTGCCATTGTCTTTTATGCTTTGGTGTTTAACTCAATAGCTTATCAATTACCGATTTCGGAACGTATGCAAACCAGCCCTTTTTTATTTTGGGTATGCTGTTTCGTTTGATAAGGTTTTGTACGGCCGTTTCTGAAATACCGTATTTGCTTTGTATTTCGGTAAGGTTGTAACATTCGGAAATATCAAACTGCATTTGTTCGGGTTGCTTTTCGGGTTGAGGTGCAACGGTTCGGGCTTGCTCGAATATAAGCCGTTCAAGATCTGAACGTCTTATTATAATTCGTTTACCTGCTTTGCCTGTAATCAGTTCGCCCCGTTCAATCATTCGGTAAACTGTACGTCTGCTTATTCCTATCAATTTACAGGTGTCCGCAATACTCAAAAAGGCTTTGGCTTTCAGTTCCTCAATAGGTTGGTTCTTTATTCTCTGGGTTTCCTTATTGCTTTGTTCAACTTTACCAGTCCTTACCTTTTGTTTGTATGCTGCACTATTGCAACGGTGAGAACAGTACAGCGTAGTGGTGGTTCGGGCTGTGAACTCATTACCGCAATGCTGGCAAATTCTTTGTACCTGAATGTTTGAACTCATATTTGTAGCTTATTGTGCCTTTGCATGTCTATGTGTGCCAATTAATCTCTTAAAAAATGGATTTAGGTACAAATTTACCTTTTAATCCATAATAAGGTACAGCAAAGGTACAAATATTTCATAAACAAACAACTATTAACACAAAGCAAACCTATATTACTAAGTAATGTAAATGTCTTATTTATAAGCTATTTACGCGAATTTTTTATCGGTTTGGTGGTTGGTTGTTTTGTAGTGGTTACTTTCCGATACAGAACTTTGAAAAAATATAATCAAGCTGATCATTATTTGTAACCTCACCTGTAATTAATCCAAGATAATATAATGCTTGTCGTATATCTAATGCTACTAAATCGCCCGAAATATTTTCGTTTATTCCCTTTAAAATATCGCTCAACGTATCTGATAATTTTTGTAACGCTTCAAAATGTCTGGCATTCGTAACAATAACCGATTCTGTATGTACATCGCCATTTACTGCTAAATTTTTTATTTTCTCTTTCAATACATCAACACCTTGCTGATGCTTGGCCGATATAAATATAATTTCTTTAAATGAAGCAAATTTTTCAACTACAACCTTCTCAATATTATTATCCACTTTATTTCCAACTAATATATAAGGAACTAAATTATCTTTCAATTCATTTTCAAGTACTATCAATTCCTTGGCATCTATTTCATTAACATCAAACAAATAAATTACTACATCGGCTTGTTGCATTTTTTGTAAACTTCTCTTTACACCAATTTGTTCAATAACATCGGTTGTATGATGCCTTATTCCGGCTGTATCTATTAATCTAAATAACACGCCATCAATATTCAAAATTTCTTCAACAGTATCTCTTGTTGTTCCTGCAATATCGCTAACAATAGCTCTTTCGTCATTTAATAAACTATTTAATAAGGTAGATTTTCCTGCATTAGGTTTACCAATTATAGCCACTTGCACACCGTTTTTAATTACATTGCCTAAAGCAAAAGATGCTATTAAAGTATTAGTATTTACTTGCAGGTGTTTAATTAAATTAATTAAACTATTTCTATCGGCAAAAGCTACGTCTTCCTGTGAAAAATCGAGTTCTAATTCTATTAAGGCAGAAAATTTTATCAACTCCTCTCTAAGTATTTTCAGTGATGTTGAAAATCCGCCACGCATATTTTTAATAGCTGCATTTTTACTGGCTTCAGTATTACTTGCAATAACATCGGCAACAGCTTCGGCTTGTGCCAAATCTAGTTTCCCATTTAAAAAAGCACGTTGTGTAAATTCGCCGGGCTTAGCCAATCTTGCACCATTGGCAGTTATGGCTTGAATAATTTTTTGTTGAATAAATGCCGAACCATGACAACTTATTTCTACTACATCCTCGCCGGTATAAGAGGTAGGGTTTTTAAATAAAGCAATTACAACTTCATCTAAAATTTCATTTTCATATTTCAGAAGCCCTACATGCAAAGTATGTGTTGGTTGTTGCTGCAGTCTTTTTGAAGGAAACATATTATCAATAATATCAATTGCAAGTTTACCACTTACACGTATTACGCCAATTGCTCCAACTCCGGCAGGTGTGGCCAATGCAACAATGGTATCATTCCATTCACTCAATCTGTTTATCATGCAAATAAATTACGAAAATAAAAAAGCAAATATTCATAAATAAAATTAAAATAGCTGTTCATTCATAGTAATAAACAGCTATTAAATTAAAATTTATTAATTGTTACTCTTCGGCAACAACAAAAACTATATTCTGAATATGCCTATAATTTACATTTCTCCCATTTTGAATTGCAGGTTTCCAATTGGGTCCTTTTTTAATAACGCGTACTGCTTCATCGGCAGTACCATAACCGGGATCATTTTCTGCTTTCACATCACTTATATTACCATTTTTATCTACGATGAATGAAACTTTCACTACATACTGACCAACAGGAGCACCATTTTGTGCCGGTAAATCTCTGTTCAATGAACGTTCAAGATATCTTTGCCAACCTGCTTGTCCGCCCGGAAATTCTGCAGGAATTTCAACAATTGAATAAATTTTATCATAATCTTCATCTTCTTTTTTTGGTGTTTGAACCAATCCTGTTCCTTTAACTTCTACAGGCGGAGCAGTAATTAATCCTTCATCTTTCACTCCTTCCTGATTAATAGTACCAATTTTTGTATCTTCTAATTTAGATACTTCTTTTACTTGATCTTCTTCTTTTACCTCAGCATCTTTTACAATTAAAGGAGGCGTAAATTTTGATATTTCTACTTTAGGAAGTTCCTGCTTTGGTGGTGGTGGCGGTGGCGGCGGTTCTGGTTTTTTATCTTCTTGTTTTAAATCTTCTAACGAAACATCTCGCACTAACATTTGCACATTAGTAGTATGTTTAGAAGCGAATTTTTGATAGAACTGAGGAGCGCCAACAAATACTATACAAATAATAGTAGTAATTACTAAAGCTTCGGCGAGTCTGTGAGAATAAGTTTTTCGGAGTTCGTAAGCTCCATAGCTTTTATTTCTTCCGTCGAAGATGATGTCTAGTAAATCGGCAGAGAGAATTTTACTGACTTCCATCTTTCATATTTTAGGTGAATAATTCACCTGTAAACTTGTTACCAGATACTCTATAAATTATGAAGGGTAAGAGAACAAAGCTTACAAGTTTTCAATATGTAAAGCAAAAAAAATCCCTTCAAAAAAAGAAGGGATTAAATCATTTGTAATTTGAAAAAAAAATCTTATAAATAATATTTATTCTTCTGAAACTACGAATGTAATACTTTGGCGATGACGATAAATTACGTTACGTCCGTTTTGTACAGCAGGTTTCCATGATGGCCCTTTTTTAATAACTCTTACAGCTTCATCTTTAGTTCCATATCCGGGATCATTTTCTGCTTGCACATCACTAATTGCACCGGTTTTATCTACAATAAAAGTTACTACTACTGTATATTTTCCCGGAGGTGCTCCATTTTCAACCGGCAAATCTCTATTTAAATTGCGTTCAAGATATTTTTGCCAACCTGCTTGTCCGCCCGGAAATTCTGCAGGAATTTGTACAACAGTAAATACTTTATCGTAATCTTCTTCCTGTTTTGGTGCTTCCACAACGCCAGTTCCTTTGCTTTCAACCACAGGGGCAACCACACCTTCATCTTTAATACCTTCTTGGTTAATAGTACCAATTTTTGTATCCTCTAATTTTTCTACTTCCTTAATTTCTTCTTCTGGTTTTACTTCATTATCCTTCACAATTTTAGGAGGAGTGAATTTAGTAATTTCAACTTTTGGAGGTTCTTGTTTAGGTGGTGGTGGTGGTGGTGGTGGTTCAGGCTTTTTTTCCTCGGTATTCATATTTTCCAAGGAAACATCCTGCACCATTATTTGTGCTTGTTTTTTCTTAACATTGTTTGCCACAAACGATGCAAAAAAAACAAGTAGGCAAATTACTACAGTACCTAATAAAGCTTTTTTTAATCTTCTATTGTACGTTTTACGTAGCTCATAAGCACCATATTCTTTATTTTTTCCCTCGAAAATAATATCGAGAATATCTGCTGATAAAATTTTGTTTTGATCCATCGTTTATACTTTATTGTAATGAGATTCGAATAATTAAAAAATCCATACAATTAACTTTACTATTTAGTAGCAGGGGCAATAGCTCCTTCGGTTAATTGAACAAGTTTTTCTTCCACATCACTTACATCTACCATTGCATATCTTTTACAAACATTTACTTGCATTTCATCTAAAATATCAACAACATTTTTGTAAGTGCATTCACTTGTTGGCTTAATAACAATAACCAAATCTTTTTCATTGGTACTTGCTTTTTTACGAAGAATAACATTTCTTATGCCATCATCGCCCGAACCAAAGTTGGAAGATTTAAAGTTAGCGCCATCATTAGCTAATATTCCTTCGTAATAAAAAACATTGTTGTCTCTACCTAAAAGAATAGTTAATGCGCCGGATTCTTTAGCCTTATTCTGATCCTCCGGCTTATCGGCATCTTTTGGCAAAAAGAGCTTCATAGCCGTAGGCTGACTCATTGTTGTTGTAAAAATGAAAAAGGTAATTAATAAAAATCCTAGGTCAACCATGGGTGTTAAATCCACACGCGTTGAGAGTTTTTTACCTTTTTTGACGCCCGGGCCTTTTTTATGCCCGCCGCCCTTCGACGAGGTATCCATTTCTGCCATAGTGGAGTAATTTTAAGTTTATAATTTAGTCGTCTCTTTTTTCGCCTTTCATATTATTCTTCCACAATTCAGAACCAATAGGTACACTTTCAGGATTGGTAACCATTTGAAATTTCAGTTGTTCATTTTTCTTAAAGGCATCAATCACTGCTTTAAAAGCAGGATATTTTGCAAGATTATCTCCTTTTACCAATAAGTTCATTTTTTTACCCTGATAAGCATCTACAACATATCGAACCCAGTCAACCATTTCATTAGAACCTTTGGTAGAATCTGTTGGGATTCCTAATAAGGCATCTCCTTTTCTATTTTCTTCCGGAACTTGTAAAAAGGAGGCTAATTGGCTGAAAGATGCTCCAATAAATTGTGCTTTAACAAATGCGGCTTTGTTAATTCCTAAATTTCTGGTTGTATTTAATACATCGGCAATGCTCGATTTCACTTGATCATTATCCATGGATAGAAATACTTTTCCATTTCTATCTATCGTAACCAATACAATATCCTTATCGGGGGCGGCTTTTGCAGCAACCGAATTGGGTGTTGTTACTGTAATGGCTTCTGAGGGCTTAAATTTTGTTGTTAATATAAAGAAGGACAACAAAAGGAAAGCCACATCGCACATCGCAGTCATATCTATCGATGTACTTTTTCGCGGTATCTTAGGTCTGGCCATTATTATTATTTTATACTTTTCACAAATTAAGATTCAAAACCTTTTATTTTCCACACAAATAATACAAACTATTATTTGTAGTTAGCGGCAAAGCTTTGAGTTAATGTGAAACCAGACTCATCGATTCCATAAGTAATGGCATCAATTTTTGTAGTGAATATATTATAAGTAATAATAGCAATTGCTGAAGTACCAATACCTAAAGCTGTATTAAACAATGCTTCAGAAATACCTTGAGATAATTGACGAGCAGCTTCACCACCGCCTTCATCACCTAATTTAGAGAAAGAACGAATCATTCCCATTACCGTACCTAACAATCCTAACAAAGTGGCTACAGATGCAATGGTTGATAAGAATACCAAATTTTTCTCTAACATTGGTAATTCTAATGCAGTAGCTTCTTCAATATTTTTTTGAATGGCAATAACTTTTTGTTCAGTAGAAAGTTCTGCATCAGTAATCATTTCTTTGTATGTACGTAATCCAGATTTCATTACATTACCTACACTTCCTTTTTGTTTATCGCATTCTGCAATAGCTTTATCTACATCTCTATTTGCAAGATGAAATTGTACTTTACGAATAAATTCGGTAATATTACCAGTACCTTGTGCTTTAGATACTGTCATTAATCTTTCAATAACAAAAGTAAGTACAGTTAAAAAAGCTCCAATTAATAAAGGCACAAGAATACCACCTTCATACATTTTTACAAAGGCACCTTTAGGACCAGCTTGATCTGGCCAGAACCAATGGCTTTTGTCGGGATCTGGTTTAGCAAAGTTAGAATCTGCCCCTAATACAAAACGCCAAATGATGTAACCAAGAATAATACAAGCGATGGGAGCAATAAGTGAAATTGCATTACTGCTTTTTTTGTGTTGAACTGAAGTTGCTTTTGCTGCAGCGTTGGCAGTCGGTTTAATGTCAGCCATGGTTCAATTGATTTTTAGTTTTAAAATTTCAATGATTTAAAAAATTAAATTAGCCACTTCTGTAAAGAATATTTTGAAAACTCGAAACAAATTCACAGAAACATGCTAAAAAGGGCTACAAATTAGGCATTTTATTGAAAGCAGCAAATAAGTTTAGCCAATATCAAAAAAAAAAAAATTTAGCCTTTTTTTTTGGAGTTTATGTTTTTTTTTGTAGCAAACAAATTATAGCCCTTTCGCAATCGTTTTCGCCCATTTATCAAAAAAAAAATTAAAAGTATTATTTACATCTTTTCATAGTTAACTTCATCATCTTTTCAAATACATTTTACTTATGAAGAAAGTTTTTTTACTCCTTATTAATGTTACTATTTTTTTATCGTTCATTAATGCTCAAAAGCCAGAGCCCACGCCCAAGCCAAGCAATACAAACAATAGTAATACTACAACACATCCTATAACTCCTGCTATTACAAAACCCAACACACCCAAGCCATATAAAGAAGTTATAACAGATAAAGCCATTTCGAAAAAAGGCTTATTTACTATTCATAAAGTTGATGACAAGTTTTATTTTGAAATACCCGATTCAATTTTACATAGAGAAATTTTAGCAGTTACACGTTATGCTAAAGTGCCTGGTGGAGGAAGAACTTATGGTGGCGAAATTGCCAATCAACAAGCTATTGAATTTGAAAAAGGACCAAGCAATAATATTTTTTTAAAGGTTATTACTTTAATAAGTTACGCCGATTCAACAAATGTAATTTCCAATGCAGTTTCTAACTCTAACGTTAATCCAATTGCAGCGGCATTTTCTATTGCTGCTTATGGAAAAGATTCTGCAACCAATACCGCAAGCTCCGTAATTGATGTTACCGATTTTTTTAAAGGAGATAATCAAGTAGTAAGTATTAATCCGATGAGAAAAAAATCTTTTAATATTACATCTATTGCATCGGACAGATCTTTTATTGAAAGCATTCATACCTATCCTATCAATACAGAAATTAAAACTGTAAAAACTTTTAATGTAATAGTACCAAGTGGCGGAATGAGTATGATGCCATCTCCTTTCCCATCAAATCCTACAACACCTGCTGCAGAAGCATCCGGAGTAATTACTGTTGAACTAAACACTTCTTTATTACTACTTCCTAAAACACCTATGAAACGTAGGTTCTTCGATCCTCGTGTTGGATTTTTTGCCGATAATTATGTTTTATATTCTGATGATCAACAAAAAGTAGAAAATCAAACTTTTGCCGTACGTTATCGCTTAGAACCAAAAGATGAAGATCTGGAAAAATATAAAAGAGGAGAATTAGTTGAACCTAAAAAACAAATTGTTTATTATATAGATCCTGCCACTCCTAAAAAATGGCGACCATTTTTAATTCAAGGTATTAACGATTGGCAAAAAGCTTTTGAAAAAGCAGGTTTTAAAAATGCAATTGTAGGAAAAGAATGGCCCGAAAACGATTCAACCATGAGTTTAGAAGATGCCCGTTTTTGTGTTATAAGATATTTTGCATCTGATATTGAAAATGCTTATGGCCCTAATGTGCACGACCCGAGAAGTGGTGAAATTATTGAAAGCCATATTGGCTGGTACCATAATGTTATGAAATTAGTACACGATTGGTATTTTGTTCAAACAGCAGCGGTAGACCCTAAAGCAAGGAAAATGGTTTTCGATGATAGTTTAATGGGACAATTAATTCGGTTCGTTTCATCGCATGAAGTTGGCCATACACTTGGCCTGCGTCATAACATGGGTAGCAGCAGCAAAACACCTGTTGAAAAATTAAGAGATAAAGCTTGGGTTGAAGCCAATGGACATACCGCATCTATTATGGATTATGCTCGATTTAATTATGTTGCACAACCCGAAGATAATATTGGAGAAATAGGGTTGTTTCCAAGAATTGGCGATTATGATAAATGGGCTATTGAATGGGGGTATAAATATGTAGATGTAAAAGATGAAAAAGAAGATCAAAAAATAAATAATAAATGGGTAGTAGAACTATTGAAAGCCAACCCCAGATTATGGTTTGGCGGCGAAGGTTACAATGCAGACCCACGTGCACAAACAGAAGACTTGGGCGATAACAATATGAAAGCAAGTGAATACGGAATTAAGAATTTAAAACGTATTATGCCGCATTTAATTGATTGGACAAATGCAGAAACTGATAAATACGAAAACTTATCGGAAATGTATTCGCAAATTACTGGTCAATACAACCGTTATATTAATCATGTTCTTAAAAATATTGGTGGTGTTTATGAAACATTTAAAAGTGTAGAAGATAAAGGAGATGTGTACGAACCTACACCAAAAAGTATTCAAAAATCTGCCGTTGCATTTCTAAATACACAATTGTTTGAAACACCTACTTGGTTGTTAGATAAAAACATTCTTAATAAAATAAATAGCCCTACCAATTTAGAGTCGGTTGAAACCATTCAAATTAATACTATCAATAATTT
>JAKAJX010000249.1:11279-15330 GCA_021824855.1 Bacteroidota bacterium
TATATAGATTAATTACAAGTAATACTCGATACGGAAATACAACTTATTCTGTTGATGAATTATTGAACGATACCAAAGCCGGAGTTTGGAAAGAGTTAACAACAAAAAGCACTATTGATATTTACAGAAGAAATATTCAAAAAGCCTACATAGAAGCTCTCTTAAATTTAATAAACCCTGCTAATACAACAACAATGCTTATAACTATAAGCAGAGGATCTGTTAATATAAATAATATTAATACAGCCAATACCGATATTCCTTCTGTTGTTCGTGCGCATTTAATTAGTTTAAGAAGTGAAATTCTTGCTGCATCTGCATCTACAACCGATAAACTAAGTAAATATCATTTACAAGATGCAGCAGAAAGAATTAAAAATGGATTAACGCCAAAAGAAAAATAAACGAGTTCTCTTAAATGAACCCAATGTATTAATGCACCATTGGGTTCATTTAAAAAATAATATTACAAGTATGTGTTGGCAATCCTAATTTTACATTCTTACACACAACACATATGAAAAAAATATTTCTCTATATTACCTGCTTTGCACCTCTATCATTAATAGCTCAACCAAAACAAACTATCATTGGCGTTATAAAAGACAGTATAACACAAGAGCATATTGCCTTTGCTGCAATAATTAATGTAAATAATAAAAAAACATCGCTAAGTAATCAAAAAGGAATTTTTTCCATTCAGGCAATGCCCAATCATTTATTATCGGTTGCCTCATCCGGTTATAGCTTTGATACAATAAGAATTACAGAAGATATTTTTTTGAAAGATACTTTACAAATTTTTTTGAAACCACTAACGAATACGCTTGAAAAAGTAATTGTATACACCAAAGTAAAATATAATCCGTATCAATTAGATAGTATCAATAGAAGAAAAGATTTTTTTAAAATAATGACAGACCATACTATTCCAACATTTTCATTAGCCAATTCGGGAGCAGGCTTAGGTATTAACTTAGATCATTTTTATGGCTATCAAAAGAAAAAAAGAAAATCGATTAGTTTATTTGATAAGATGGAAGATGAACAATATATAAACTACAGATTTAATGCCTCATTAGTACATCAATTAACTGATTTTACGGATGACAAACTTATTAGTTTTATGCAATTATACAGGCCAGATTACAAATGGTTAAGAAAGCATACAAATAAAGAAGATATTCTCTTTTATATTAACGATAAACTAAAACTCTTCGATAAGAAATAAAGTATTATTCGTATCGCAATGCAACAATTGGATTTAATTTAGAAGCTTTAATTGCCGGATAAATACCTGCCAGTAATCCAACTAAAGAGCAAACCATTACTCCTATAAATACCCATCCCCAAGGTATTACAAAACCGGTTTTTAAAAATAGGGCAAATAAATTCCCCACTGCAATACCCAAAATAATTCCAAATAATGCTCCCGATAAACTAATAATCATAGTTTCAAAAAGAAATTGCTGACGAATATGTTTCTTTTTTCCACCAATTGCTTTTATTAATCCTACTTCTCTGGTTCTTTCACTAACTGCAACTAACATTATATTCATTAATCCAATAGCAGCACCAAATAGTGTAATGCCACCAATGCCCACAGCAGCAATAGTTATACTACTAAGAAAAGAGATAAACATTTCGGCAAACTTGTCGCTTTTCTCAATGGTAAAATTATCTGCATCGGTAGGTAATAATCGCCTAACTGCCCTAAATTGAGCTGTAGCTTCACCGGTTGCCGCATCTAACAATCCAACATTATCTACCATAATACCTATTCCAAAAGAAACAGCAGGATTAGGTAACCTACGAGCATTGTTATAAGAAGTAATAATTACATCATCTGCTCTGGACATAGAGCTTGAACCTTTTGTTTTTAATAATCCAATAACTATATAAGGCACATTGCCTACGCGAATAATTTTATCGATACATTTTTCGGGATGTGTACCAAATAGTTTAGTAGCTATATTACTTCCTATTAAGCAAACATTTCTACCGCTTCTTACATCGAGTGTATTTAAATTTCTTCCTAATTCTAAACTATAACCATTTACATTAATGTAATTCTCATCGCCACCAAATACACTAACAACCGGATTTGTTTTTTTATCTTCAAACCTACATTCAACATTTTGTGTACCGCGTAGCGAAATACTTACTTTGGCAGGAAAAACAAAGTTTTTCTTAAAATATTCTGCATCGGCTTTTTGGATATACTTATTAAGGTTTGAATTTTTTTCGGTTTGCCCTTTTTTAACTTTAGTTGTTTCTCTGTTACGCCCTCCCGTTCTAACATTTAATTCTTTATATTTTATGCTAAATGCATTGGCTCCCATGGATGAAAAGCTTTCAACAATACTTTGGTTCATAGCTTGTATAGCTGTAATAATTCCTATTAATGCCATAATACCAAATGCAATAATTGCAATAGTAATACCTGCACGTAATTTATTGGCTTTTACTGTTCTGAAAGCAATAGAAAATGAATCGGTTAACGTCATATTAAAAAATAACTGATTAAAGATAGTTGAGAATTTTCAATATGCATTAATAAAGTGATAAACAGATTTTTGCTATGACAAACGGAAATACCATTGCCATTATCCATGCACAAATTATAATAAACAACCAATTAGAAGTATAAGAAATTTAAAACTACCGTTGGAAATAATCCTATAAAAATAATAATTGCAGCTAAAGCCAATAATATAACTTTAAAGCTGCTATTGGTTTCGGCAATTGCGGGATCTCCATCCTTAAAGTACATTGCTTGAATAACACGAAAATAATAGTACACACTAACTGCCGCAAATAATACAGCAACAATTACCAACCACAATGCATTTTGTCCGTTTGCTTTTATAGCCGATAAAAGCATATAATATTTTGCAAAAAAACCTGCTGTTAACGGAATACCGGCCAACGATAAAAGAAAAACAGTATTGGCAGCAGCTATTAATGGTTCTTTTTTAGCTAATCCATTATATCCTTCAAACGTATAATCTTTCATTTTAATTAAAATAGCAAAGATGCCGATAGTGGCAAAGCTATATGCAACAGAATATAATAAAATACCTTCCGAACTTATATCATTATTGCTGTATAAAACAAATAACATAAATCCGGCTTGTGCAATACTCGAGTAAGCCAACATACGTTTTACACTTTGCTGAAATACTGCTGTTATATTTCCTGTTAATAAGGTAAGTATAATAACTAAGGGAATAATAATTCTTGAAGAGGGACCTAATTCGGCAATTCTCGATTCAAATAAAAAAATAAAAGCAATAAAACCTACCGCTTTGGCAATAGTTGCCATAAAAGAAGTGAATACACTTGGTGCACCATCGTACACATCGGGAACCCAAAAATGAAATGGAGCAGCAGAAACTTTAAACAATAAAGCAACAAATATAAACAACAAACCCAATGGAGTTAATATTCCGCTATTGGCCATTTCAGCCACTTTTGAGGTAGTAGATGGAACAGATTCTATTGAAAAATTACCGGATGCACCATATAACAATGCGATACCCATTAATAAAATTCCGGTTGAGAATGAGCCCATTAAAAAATATTTTAACGCAGCTTCATTACTTTTTAAATTCTTCTTATCGGCACCGGTTAATATATATAAAGGGATAGATAAAATTTCTATGCCAAGAAATAGCATCAATAAATTATGAAAAGAAGTAAGTATACTTACACCACATAAAACAAAAAATATTAAGGCAAAATATTCGGCTACATTAATACCTACTTTAGTAATATCGGTACCGCTTAATAAAAAATAAATGAGGGTAGAAGCAAAAGCTATGGTATTAAAAAATAATCCAAAATTATTAAACTGCAACATATCCTTCACATCTACATGTATCATGTAAATGCCATAAAAGTGAAGTAAATTTCCTATCAATAATAATAGCAAAGTAATAATTGCAATATTTTTAATGACAATTTTATTTTGTGTGAAAATGCCTGTAAACATCATCACTATTCCACCTAAAGCCGAGAGTATTATTGCGTTCATAATAAGTTATACTTT
>JAKAJX010000056.1 GCA_021824855.1 Bacteroidota bacterium
TTTTACAGCTTCCTCAACTGCATTCTTAAATGCTTCTAATTTTTCGGGCAATAAGGTTAGGCCGGCAGCAGCAAAATGCCCGCCATAGCCTACTAAATATTCTCTGCAAGCATGAATGGCTTCGTATAAATTAAATCCGGCAACACTTCTGGCACTGCCACCAATTACCTCACCACTTTTTGTAAGTACTATTGTGGGCCGATAATATGTTTCAATTAATCTGCTGGCAACAATACCAACAACGCCTTTATGCCAATGCTCTTGATATACCACAGTTGTGTTACGTTTTGCGAACGAAATATCTTTTTCGAGCATGGCTAAAGCTTCTTCAGTAATATTACTATCGGCTTCTTTTCTATCGGTATTATCGCTGTGTAATATTTCTGCCAGTTCTAAGGCCCTATTAAAATCTTTTTCAATAAACAATTGAACTGCTTTTTTCCCGTCATCCATTCTGCCTGCGGCATTAATTCTTGGGGCAACAATAAATACCAAATTAGTAATATGTAATTCTTGTTCAATATTGGCTAATTGTAGTAATGCTTTAATACCGGCACAAGGGTTTTCGTTTACTTTTTTCAATCCGTAATAAGCAAGTACGCGGTTTTCTCCTGTTATATCTACAATATCGGCAGCAATAGCAGTTGCTACTAAATCTAAATACTGTAAATAGGTATCGGGTTCAAAATTCCATCGTTCGCTAAGTGCTTGTATAAGTTTAAAACCCACGCCGCAGCCACATAATTCTTTATAAGGATAGTTACAGTTTTTTTGTTTAGGATTAAGAATGGCAATGGCATTGGGTATAACATCATCTGGTAAATGGTGATCGCAAATAATAAAATCGATGTTTAATGTTTTTGCATACCCAACAAGATGAACACTTTTAATTCCACAGTCGAGCGAGATGATTAAACTGAAATTATTTTCGTGAGCAAAATTGATACCTACTTCGCTAATGCCATATCCTTCTTTATACCGATGCGGTATATAAAATTCTACGTTGGCGTACACTTGTTTTAAAAATTGAAACATACAAGCTACACTTGCAGTTCCATCAACATCATAATCGCCAAAAACCAAAATTTTTTCTTTTTGAATAAAAGCTTGTTCAATTCTTGCAACTGCCTTATCCATATCTTTCATTAGCCATGGAGAGTGCAAATCGGTTAGTTGTGGGCGAAAAAAATGTTTCGACTTTTCGAAGTTGTCAATACCTCTTTGTACTAAAATTTTACAAATAATTTTGCTTATTTTAAGGGATAGATGAAGTGCCTGAACTTTGTTTCTATCGGCAGGTAATATATTCCATCTTTTTTGCATAATTTTTTTAGTAGCAGGTATGATTGGTGTAACAAATACTGATAGGTGGTTAATAAAAACGAAATTATTAAACAATGTAAGCAATTAAACGCATATAGTATAAAACTAATAATCTCTGTCGGTAGTATATCGTACTAATTCTTCTAAAGCTATTCTTGTATCTGATTCAGGAAATTCGTGAAGTAATTGTAAAGCTTCGTCTCTAAATGAAAACATTTTTGCTGTAGCATATTGAATGCCACCGGCTTTTTCTACTTCATTTAGAATGAATTTTATTTTTTCTTTATTGGTATTGTCGTTTTTTATGATATAAATTATTTTACTTTTAGTAGCAGAATTGCAGTTATTTAAAGTATAGATTAGCGGAAGGGTTAATTTTTTTTCTTTAATATCATTTCCTGTAGGTTTACCAACATTTTTAGTGCCATAATCAAAAAGGTCGTCTTTTATTTGAAAAGCCATTCCAACCATTTCGCCAAAAAGCCGCATTTTTTCTATTAATTCATCTTCCGGAAAAGTAGAAGAAGCGCCGGCTGCACAACAAGCAGCCAGTAGAGAAGCCGTTTTGCCTTTAATTATGTCGTAATAAGTATCCTCATTTAAATTCAATTTTCTGGTTTTCCCTATTTGCAAAAGTTCTCCTTCACTCATTTTTTTTACTGCATCGCCAAAAATTTGCAGTATTTTATATTCTTTATTATCAACAGAAAGTAATAAAGCTTTCATTAGCATATAATCGCCCACTAAAACAGCAATTTTGTTTTTCCAAAGTGCATTAATAGAAAAAAAACCTCTTCTTTCCATAGAATCATCCACCACATCGTCATGAACTAATGAGGCGGTGTGCAGTAATTCAACAATAGCTGCTGCTCTGTATGAGCTTTCGTTGATATTACCGCCTAATTTTGCACTTAAAAAAACGAACATGGGTCTAATTTGTTTTCCTTTTCGTTTTACGATATACTGCATAATTCTGTCAAGCAGTGCCACACGGCTTTTCATAGCCGTTCTAAAGTAATTCTCGAAGTTGTTTAGTTCTGTTTGTATAACCTTACGTGCTAATTGCATAATAGAAAATTAATGCAATATACCATTGTGCTTGCAATATTTTATAAGTAAGCAACGTTTAGGCAAATATTAATGTCATTTAGGGGAGTTATTTTAGTTTATAACAAATTATTGCAAAATTTGATAATTCTAACATAAATTATAATAAATTTGTCCTTAATTCTTAAAATTAAATATTAGTTATGGCAAGCAAAAAGTTTACCCTATTATTTGTATCGCTTATTGTTTTTACAATTAGCTATGCACAAACTAGCACCGATTGGGGTTGGAATTGGAATGATAGTTCCAAAATTCCGGTTGAAAAAATACCACAATACAATGAATTTATAAACAATCAGTTTCCGTATCCTGCAAAACCCCGCGACCAATGGGAATTGGGTGTTGGATTAGGAGTGCCTGTTTTGTCTGGAGATTTTAATAGTGCAGTAGGCTTTGGTGCTACTGTTACTTTAAGAAAAGCATTAAGTCATACTTTTTCCTTACGCCCATATATAGCTTATTATACCAATAGTGCTTCTAACCAAACCGGCTATACTAACCCGAGTAAT
>JAKAJX010000286.1 GCA_021824855.1 Bacteroidota bacterium
GTTTGTTTGAGAGTTGTAAGCATTAACAAAATTTGTTCATGTTTTTTTTATTGTACTGTATTTTCTTCAATAATTTTTAACTTCATCACAGTAGCAATACTAATAGCTCTATGCTTTATTAGTTTGGCTTTTTCGCCGGTAAATAACTCATCGGTAGATTCCATAAACAGATAAATCCATCTTTCAAAATCAAGTTCGGATAAAGGCATTTTTTGATGCAAGTGTTGATGCACATTCATTGGGTTGCCTACGTATGATCCTGTATAAAAAATGGCATTTTCCCAAAAGTTGTACATCACATTTAAATGTTTTTCCCAACTAACTTTTTTAAAAAAATGTTTTAGTATGTCATCGTTCTTTACTTTGGTATAAAATAAATTTACCAATGCTTCAATATCATTTCTATCTGTAATATCTTTTTTCATAAAAAACTATTAAAAATATTATTACAAATCTTTTTTATGGAATTTAATTACCGAAAACCAAACCGGAATAGCAATCCATAGCAACATAATTATAAAAGAAATTATTAAGCCTAAAGTTGTTCCAAAAAAGTTTTTAAATATTGCTCCGGTATAACCCATTAAAGCAGAAATATCCATTTTTAAAAGAATTAAAATTCTACCTAAATCAATTGGGTTAAATGCACTAATAACCACCATTATTTTTTCTACCGGATAATCTGCAAATTGAAATAATAAAAACAAAACCAATCCATCGAATAATAAAGAAAAATATAACCATAAAAGAATAGTTATACCAATACCTTTTGCTTTATCTCTTGTAAATAAAGTGGCAAGCATGGCAATTGCTATAAAAATAATGGTTAATAATAAGCCTATTACAATCATTACTAATCCTGTTATGGAAAACGCATAAATTATAACAGGCAATGCCGTTCCTACTAAAAAAGCAATTGACAATGATGAGGAAAGTCCAACAAATAAACTTAACCAAATAGATTTTCTTTTTAACGGTTGGCTTACCAATAATTCAATAAACTCGGCACTATTATAAATATAAATAGCCGAAAATATGATACTTATTAATGGAATTACAATTAGTATAATGTTTAATAAACTAAGCATTCCTTTGGTAGGATTATCTTCTAAACTAAATACACTAAAAGAAATGGCAAGCAAAAAAAATGTGTATGCCAATACAATTTTATTTCTTAAAATATCGGTAATAACATATTTAATTATTTTTTTCATGCTACTTTGTTTAACATAACTTTTGCGATGGCTTTAGACAATTTTATTTCGCCGGTATCTACATGTAATTGGTGTAAAGATTTATGAAACATTAATTTTCCTTCTTGCATATAAATTACTTCTGTTATTAAATCATCAAGCTCGCTTAGAATATGAGAAGTAATTAAAACCAGTTTCCCTTTTTTCTTTTCATCAATAATTTTTTCTTTTAAAATTTCTGAAGCAACCGGATCTAATCCTGCGGTTGGCTCATCTAAAATCAATACCTGAGGATTAAATAAGAAAGCCAAAGAAGCACTCACTTTTTGTCTGGTTCCGCCGGATAATGTTCTCATTCTTTTATGATACATACTTTTTAAAGAAAACGCTTCAATCAAAGTTTCATCAAATGCTGTATTATTATAACGAATATCTTTCATCATATCTATTACTTGCCCAATGGTCATGTTATCCGGATATCTTCCAATTTGAGGCATGTACCCAATTTGCTCTCTGTATTTCCATTCATTAGCAATATTTTTTTTATTGAATAAAATATTACCCGAATCGGGTACTACCATTCCTAAAATACATTTAATTAAAGTTGTTTTACCGCTGCCATTTGGGCCAATTAACGCAACAGATTGGGCAGCATCGCACATAACAGAAACGCCATCTAATGCTTTAAGTTTACCGAATTGTTTAGATATGTTATCAATAGTAATCATAATGGTAAAGGTTTCATTAGTGGACTATTATCTTTTAAGTTTTCAGGTGTTAAACTAGGAATTACTTTTTCGGTTTTATCCATAAGTGATGTTATAAAACTTCGAAAAAGCATCATGGCAGGAGGATTTTTTTCAACTATCATCGAATACATACTTACAGGCCTATAAGGCACATCGCCAATTTTATCTTTATTTAAATCGTATCCTTCATATTTATCCCAAAAATTTTTATCAAACTTATTCAATACCAAAGAGCCATTGGTTCCTACATCAAAAGTATTTCCAATAAAATTGTTTTCATGCAAATCAATATCCATACAACTTGCTTGTATTTTTAATGCCCAACCATTATTTTTAAATGTATTGCGTGTAACATCAATTCTAATTGCACCTTCCATATAAATGCCGCTAGTATTTTTTTCAAAATGATTTCCTTGAATGTAGCTATCAGAAATTTCTTTTAATAAAATTCCGTATGCAGCATCTCCCCAATTTTCTTTAAAATAATTATTAAACATTTTTACGCCATGCGAATACATTACCGAAACACCCGAACCGTTATTTTCGAACCGGTTGGTTACATAAGCATCATCGTTTGAAAACATAAAATGCAAACCATATCGTAAATTTTTAAAAGAATAATTTCGCCAAATAATAGAATGAGTTACAAACTCAAAATAAATACCGTCTCTATGCCCCGAAATTGTATTGCCAATAATTTGCATACTATCGCTCTTCCAACAGTGAATGCCATTGCCGCTTTGCTGTTCTTCTGTTCTATGTGCATTTAAACTATTATTTCGAATTATACAGTTAATTCCATATTGAGAATAAATACCAAAAAAAGTATCATCTAAAATGTTATTGAGAATTTGGGCATTGTGTTTATTATAAATTTTTATTCCGGCTATATCAACTAAACTCGATACGCCGCTGTGTTGTAATTTAAATCCATCAACAACAACATTATCGGCTTTAATAGAAATTATTTCGTATTGATGTTCTCCAT
>JAKAJX010000009.1 GCA_021824855.1 Bacteroidota bacterium
CTTTAATGCGTGCACTTTTACCACTACGCTCACGTAAATAGTATAATTTAGCACGGCGAACTTTACCGGCTTTATTTAATACAATTGAATCGATATTGGGTGAAAAGAAAGGAAATAACCTTTCAACACCTATTCCATCGGAAATTTTACGAACAGTAAAAGAAGAAGTAGCTCCATTTCCTTGAATTTTAACTACATCTCCACGGAAACTTTGAATACGCTCTTTACCTCCTTCTACAATTTTATAATTAACGGTAACATTATCACCGGCTTTAAATTTCGGAAGTTCTTTTTTAACTGTTAATTGTTCGTGTACAAACTGAACTGCTTCGCTCATAACTTTAATTTTTGCGGACGGCAAAGGTAATGGAAAATTCGAAATTACAAATGCAATTTTCTAATTCTTTATCTTGCTACGTTTACGGCTCTTTTTTCTCGAATAACTGTAACCTTAATTTGACCCGGATAAGTCATTTCTGTTTGAATTTTTTGGGCTATCTCGAAACTTAATTTATCGCTATCAGTATCTGTTACTTTATCTGCCTCTACAATTACCCTTAACTCTCGCCCAGCCTGAATTGCATACGCTTTTTCCACTCCCTGATAATTCATAGCCAAATTTTCTAAATCTTTAATACGCTGCAAATATTGTTGCATTATTTCACGTCTCGCACCGGGTCTCGCACCACTAATTGCATCGCAAGCCTGAACTATTGGCGAAATAACATATTGCATTTCCATTTCATCGTGATGAGCACCTATTGCATTCACTACTGCAGGATTTTCGCCATATTTTTCGGCCAATTTAGCTCCTAATAAAGCATGGCTTAATTCGGTTTCCTCGTCGGGCACTTTACCAATATCGTGTAATAAACCGGCACGTTTTGCCAATTTCGGATTCATTCCCAATTCGCTTGCCATTATTGCACATAAATTAGCAACTTCACGGCTATGCATTAATAAATTTTGCCCATAAGAAGAACGAAAACGCATTTTACCCACTATTCTTACCAATTCTTTGTGTAACCCATGAATACCCAATTCAATTACCGTTCTTTCCCCAATTTCCATTACCTGCTCTTCTAATTGTTTGCGCGTTTTTTCTACCACTTCTTCAATACGAGCCGGATGAATACGACCATCGGCTACCAATCTTTGCAAACTTAAACGAGCTATTTCTCTACGAAGTGGATCGAATGAAGATAAGATGATTGCTTCAGGTGTATCATCTACAATTAAATCTACTCCGGTTGCAGCTTCAATAGCACGTATATTTCTTCCTTCTCTACCAATAATTTGACCTTTAATTTCATCAGTTTCTAAATTAAAAACTGTAACTGTATTTTCGATAGTTTGTTCGGCTGCTGTTCGTTGAATAGATTGAATAACAATTTTTCGGGCTTCTTTATTTGCCTTTTGCTTGGCTTCTTCAATAATTTCTTGCTGAACAGATAAAGCTTGTGTTTGTGCTTCGTGCTTTAAACTTTCTATTAACTGTGCTTTTGCCTCATCGGCAGTTAAATTGGCAATTTTTTCGAGGCGACGTATATGTTCTTCTTGATGCTTTTCGAGCTCAGTACGTTTATGATTTACTACTTCAATTTGCCTGTTAAGGTTTTCTTTAATTATTTCGTTTTCCTTTAATTGCTTATCTAATGCAATTTCTTTTTGATTGATAGCAATTTCTTTTTGTTTAGCACGCGTCTCAGATTCGCTCATTTTTCTGTTTCGCTCCAACACTTCTTTATCGTGTTCGGCCTTTAACTGCACAAATTTTTCTTTGGCTTCGAGCTGTTTTTCCTTTTTAATAGTTTCGGCTCTTAATTCAGCCTCTTTAATAATACTTTGTGCTTGAAGTTCGGCTTCTTCAACCTGCCTTTTGGTGTTTTTGGCAAAAATAAATTTACCCGCTATAACACCTGCAATTAGTGCAATTACACCAATTATAATAGAAATAACCAATGGGTTCATGATTGTTCAATGTTTTAAAATAGTTCACAATTAATCTAATATCTGCCTCTCCGTTACTTTACAAAATAAGGGCTAATTTGCGAAGATAAATAATTTAGGGTACTGAAATAGTTTGGAATGAGATTTAATTATATTGAAAAAGTATTTAACTGCTAAGGTTCATTGGCTATGTTTTTTATTAATAAGCTTTCAAGACTGATAAGCTTATTAAAAATTTCTTGCTGCTGAATAATGTCGGTGGTAGATTTTGTTTGTTCGGTTGCAAACCATAATAATACCATCGATACATAATCTTGCATATCCTTACCGGCAAAACTATTTTTAAATTCTATTACTTTATCGTTAATTAATTTAACGGTTTTACGCAACATTTCTTCGTCTGCAGGTTCTATTTTTAACCGATATGTTCTATCGGCAATAACTACATTAACAGGAATTAAATTATTCATATTACTCTGCATTCAATAGTGAAATACATTTTTCAATTTCTTTTAAATAACCGTCAATTCTTTTTTCTAATTCTTTTTTATCTTCTTTACTTGAGTTGCTATAACCTAATTTAAGTACATCAACTTGCCTATGTAAATTATCTAATTCTTCTTTTTGTGATTGAATAAGTTGATTTAATTTTTCTATATCGCTTTTAAGTTTAAGATTTTCTTTCTGAGCCTGTTGATGCTCTTTTAACAACTGTTGCAGTTTTAGTTGAATATTTTGTATTTGAAGTTGAATTTGATTGTACATTGAATAAAGTTTTAGCCTATTTATTTCCTTATTTCTGCTGCTACTTCTTTTTCCAAATTTTCTATTAATTTATTAACTATACTATCAATTTCTTTATCGGTAAGTGTTTTTTCTTCATCTAAAAAAGTAAAGCTAATTGCTAAAGATTTTTTATTTGCTCCTAATTTATCACTTTCAAAAACATCAAATAACCGCATAGATTGTAATTTGGGCAATTTTATTTTTTTAACTACTGCCTCAATAAATTCGTACGTAACTGAATTAGCTACTACCAAAGCCAAATCTCTTTGCACCGACTGAAATTTGGGTACTTCTTTATATACTATTTTTTGTTTTTCAATTGCTTTTAAAATTTCAGAAAAATTAAAATCAATAAAATATACAGGTTGTTTTATATCGAAAAGTTGAAGTTTATTTGAAGCAACCAATGCCAATTTGCCTAACTCTTTTTTGCCACAAAAAATTTGAAATTCATTTTCATTTTGTTCAATGCGATAATCAATTAAGCCCAACAAATTAACAATACTTGTAACAATGCCTTTTGCAGTAAAAAAATCTAAAGGTTTAGATTTTTGTCTCCAAAAATTTTCGTGATTATTTCCTGTTATATACAAACTTAAATGTTCTTCTTCTTTGTATTTCCCTACTTCGCTGCTATAATAAGTTTTGCCAAACTCAAAGAATTGGAGGTTGGTATTTTTCCTGTTAATATTATAGATAATAGATTCTAATCCGGTTTCTAACATGGATGGGCGAAGTACATCTAATTCTGCACTTAAATTGTTAATCATTTTTACCGCAGTTTGCAATACTTCTTTATCGAAATAGTTACTGTTGGTAATTGAATTGGTAAATATTTCATTAAAGCCTTGTGCGGCTAAGTAATTAGCAATTTTTTCACGTAGCTTTTCTTTTATTCCATATTGGTCGGTAGCAGGAGAAATGGTTATGGCAGAAGGAATATCAATACTATCTAATCCATCAATTCGTACAATTTCTTCTACAATATCTGCGGGCAAACTAATATCGGGTTTACTAAATGGCACTGCAACCCATAATTCATCTATTCCTTCTTTCACAATTTCAAAACCCAGTGCTACTAAAATTCTTTTTACTGCATCGGGGTGATAATTTTTTCCGCTGAGTTTTTTTAGGTAATGATACTTAATAGCAAATTGTACTTTTTCTTTGGGCATTGGATATACATCAACTACTTCGCTGCTAATTTCTCCGCCTGCTATTTCTTTTATTAATAATGCAGCCCGTTTTAAAACATGTACGGTATTAGAAATATCTACGCCTTTTTCAAATCGAGTTGCTGCATCTGTTCTTAATCCATGGTGTAAAGAAGTTTTTCGTATAGCAATTGAATTAAAACAAGCACTTTCTAAAAAAATGTTTTTGGTAGATGCACTCACTCCACTATGCAATCCTCCAAATACTCCACCAATGCACATCGGTTCTTCGTTTCCGTTACATATCATTAAATCGTTTGCAATTAATTTTCTTTCCTTCTCATCTAATGTAACAAAGGGTGTTCCTGCTGATAGATTTTTTACAATTACATGATTATTTTTAATGGCCGCTACATCAAATGCATGCAAAGGCTGACCCGTTTCGTGCAATATATAATTGGTAATATCTACTATATTATTAATGGGCCTAAGACCAATTGCCATTAATTTGTTTTTTAGCCATTGAGGAGAATCGGCCACTGTAACATTGCTGATAGTTACCCCGGCATAACGTGGGCAAGCTTCGGGATTTTGAAGTGTAACTTTGATAGGCAATAAAACATTATCGGGCTTAAAACTGTTGTTGAAAATAGATTTAGGTTTTGTTTCTTTTTTATTATGATGTGTTAAATAAGCACAAACATCTTTAGCAACACCATAATGACTCATTGCTTCCATTCTATTAGGTGTTAATCCTATTTCATATATCCAATCGGTATATAACTGAAAATATTCTGATGCAGATTTTCCTACTACAGCATCATTCGGTAAAACAATAATACCTTCATGAGAAATGCCTAATCCAATTTCATCTTCGGCACAAATCATTCCAAAACTTTCTATTCCACGAATTTTGGCAACCTTCATGGTAATAGGTTCTCCATGCATTGGATAAATTGTTGTACCAACAGTTGCCACTACCACTTTTTGTCCAACTGCAACATTAGCTGCTCCGCAAACAATTTGTAAATTTTCTTTTTCGCCTATTGAAACTCGTGTAAGTTTTAGTTTATCGGCATTAGGATGCAAATCGCATTGAATTACTTCTCCTATTATTAATCCCTTTAACCCTCCTTTAATACTTTCATATTTTTCTAAACTTTCTACCTCTAATCCAATAGCAGTGAGAATACGAGATAATTTTTCCGGTTCAATTACTTCTGAAAGATATTCACTTAACCAATTATAACTAATCGTCATGTTTTTTTGTTGAATGAACTGCAAATATAGTTGATAGCGTTAAGTTATCATTAATGCCTGCAATTAAGAGAATAAAACACCAACAAAACGCACATTATTATACGCCAAATTGTACCAAATGATGTTCAATATGCTTGTACATGCCCCGAGCCCATTCGGTTGGTGTTAGTGTACCAAAAAAAGAATGTGGATGAGTTGTAACTCCAGCTTCTCCATTATCGGCAAATTGTTGAATTAAGTTCAATAATTTATTTTTTTCAGCAGCAAAATCTCTCTCATCTTTTATAACAAAACTTTTATCGGTAGGTGCATTTTTAGCAAAAGGCTTCTCGTTAAAAAATGCAGGTTTTACAAGAGGTGCTAGAATTCTTCCTATAAAAATTCTTGGCGGAAATTTTTTTGCTGTTGCTACTTCCATTGCGGCATTACAATGTGCCAACATTTGAGCTACTTGCATTTTACCCCATTTTCTTTGAGAAGTAGGTGTTAACTGTTCAATTCTACTTTTTAGTAATGCTACATCGGCTGTATTGAATAAATTTTTCAAGTTGTTATTTTTTTAATTGTACTAATTGATATGAGTTATCTATTATTTTTTTTAATTGCTGCGAAGATAAAATTCCGTTTACAATAATTGTATTCCAGTGCTTTTTGTTCATGTGATACCCAGGCAATACCGCAGTAGGATAAGCTGCTCGCAATTCAATTGCTTCATCGGGGTTGCATTTAGCATTAAATTGTAAAGGTTGTGTATCTAATGCAATGATTAAAAATATTTTTCCATTTACTTTCAAAACCAAATTAGTATCTCCAAAAGGAAAAGCTTCTTCAACATTGGCTTTAGTTAAACAATATTCTCTCAATAATTCAACGTTCATAATTTATGTATTTTATACACACTAAATCTACCCCAAATGGGGTATTGTTTGCATGTGTCTGGTATTCTATTTTTGTTTTAATAATTTAACTGTTTTTGGGGGAAGGCAGTTTTTGAATTATTTGAAAGCATCTCAAAAGGATGCTTTCCTTTTTTATAATAGCCCTACTTTATGTAAAGCTTCAATTTTATTACTTACCTGAAGTTTTACATAAATATTTCGCAAATGCGATTTTACTGTTTCATTACTTAAAAATAATAAACTTGCTATTTCTTTATTAAGCAATCCTTTTGCTGTGTACTGCAAAATTTCTATTTCACGTTCGGTTAACAGATTATGAAAATTATTTTGCTTAGGCCTACTAAATTCTGATATTACTTTTTTAGCAATAAACGGACTCATAGGTGCACCGCCATTATACAGCTCAATAATTGATTTTATAATACTTTCAGAACCGGAATCTTTTAAAATATATCCGCAAGCTCCTGCTCTTAAAGCATCAAAAACCATATCGGTATTATCGTGTATTGTACAAACTAAAAATTCAATGGCAGGTATGGTATGCTTTAATATGGTAATCATTTCAATGCCATTCATTCCATTCATTTCAATATCGGCAATTACAATATCGGGTAAAATATGCGGTATTTCTTTAACTGCATACTCGGCCGATGCAAATTCACCAACCAAATGCATATTAGATTGAGCATTAATTAACTGAATTAATGCTTCTCTAAAAATTTTATTGTCTTCAACAATTGCAATTTTTATCATTGTTATATAGCATTAAGAGGGATAAAAAATTTTAAAATAGTTCCATTATTAGCATTTACTTCAATTGCTCCTTTGTGCCTTTTTATTCTAAGCATCATGTTCGATAACCCATATCCTTTATATTTCAAACTATCTTGAGAATTTAAATTTACACCTTTACCGTTATCTCTTATTTCAATTTCTAACCAATTATTTACAATACCAATTATTAAATTGGCAGTTGTAGCATTAGAATGCTTAAGTATATTGTGCAAAGCTTCTTTTACAGTTAAATAAATATCTCTTCTTTTATCGCCTTGAATAATAAAGGAAGGAATTATTTCGGGGAAAGATGTAATTAAGTTTATTTCCGAATTCTCGAAAAGGTTATTGGCCATGGGTTGTATATAAGCAATTAATTTTTCGAGCGAATCATTTTCTGGATTCATACTCCAAATTACTTCCCGCACTTTTTGAGATAATAATTGAATTGATTTACCAAATTTTTCTAAATCATCATTTAATTCAGGACTTTTATTTTTTTTATAAATCATTTCAATTGTTAATCGCATGGCAGAAATGGTAGCCCCAATATCGTCATGAAATTCGGCACTGATTCTTTGTCGCTCTGCTTGTAAGGCAATTTTCTTTTCGTAAAAAACTTTTCGAGCAGTTAGTTTTGCATGTATAAAATTTCGTATTATAATTATAATTACAAATATTATAAAAATGGCAAGCAACATGCTAAACCACAAGCTCTTCCACCAAACTTCATCTATAATAAAGCTATATTGAATTTGTTTATCGCTTAGGTTTTTATGGGTTGACGCAATAAAAGTATATTTTCCGGGCTCTAAAGTATTAAACTCAATTGTACGCTGTAAAGCAACAGTAGCATTATTTACAATTTCTACATTATCTTTTATTAGTTTATAATATACTTGTAAGGCTTCTTCGTTATAATAAAAAGGTACACCAATTTTAAATTTTATATTTTGCTTTTGATAGGGCAAATGCAAGTTGTTATCTGTTAATGTATCTTCATTATTAACAACCACATTTAATAAATAAGCATGCGTTATATAGTTTTGCGATTTATTTTTATTTAAATTATGAATTTTAAAAAACCCTTCTTCGGCAGCTACATAAGCATTCGTATCTAACTCTGCAATATCAAGTATATTCAAATCTTCGTGAAAAGGAATTTTAAATCCAAGCAATAGTTTTCCGGTTTCCATATCAAGAATTTGGGCACTTCCATTTCTATATATCCACAAATGATTTTTAATAATATTTATTCTTTCTACATAATTACTTTTTAAGCCCGACTTTTCGGTTAATAGCGATTGGTAACAAGTATCTTTATTATCTTGTTTAAATAATATTCCATTATTTACCGTACTTATATAAATGATGTTATTGTAAATAAGAATCCAGGTTGCATTTAGAATTGGATTCTTTTTTGTTTGAGAATAATATTGAACAACTCTTCCTGTATCGGCAATTTTATAAAGGCCATCATTAAAAATAGCATATAAGGTTTTTAATATCGGGTTATATACTACAGAACGGCATCTGTGGCTGCTGATTTTAAAAAAATCTTTTCCTTCTTGTAAACCAATATCGTTCTCGTTGATATTTTTTTCAGCTAATTGAGTAAATACCGAATAACCTAATTGAGAGGGAATTTTATACAATCCACTCGATGCACCCAAATAAATATTTTTTTCGGAAAAGGAAATAGATTTTATGGTAAAAATATTGGTGGCAATACGATGAATTGTTTGATGCGAAACATCCAATATATAAAACCCAAGCGAAGCACCAATTAAAAAAGTATTATGATCTAAGTAAAAAATATTCTCAATACTTCCGGCTTTTTCGTTTAGCTGTTTAATGAATAAAATCTTATTACATTGTTTATTGGTTACATAAATTCCACCATTTTCGGTTCCAAAAACCAAATTAGTGCTACTTACCGCTACCCGCCTTACTTCATCAATTGAATCTGTTTTATTAAATAGTTCTACTTTCTCCCAATTCGAGAAAAATTTAAATTGTATTTTCAACCCTTCACTTAAACTGCAAATCCAAGTATTTCCTTTACTATCTTTTGCCACTTTCGAAATATTTGCATTCACTATTTTTCCTCGTCCATTGGTAGTAAAAGATTCTTTTTTGGTGTTAATCCAAGTCATATCTCCATCAAAACTTACACTATTTAATAAGCCATTGTAGGCAATTTTATCAACTATTTCAAGCTCATTATTTTTAATTACGGCTTTAATTAATTTATTTTTAAATAGTAACGATGTAAAACAAACCGTATCCTTATTGGCAGTAGAAAAAATAATAACGCTTCCATCCGAAGCAAGATGGTTCGTATCATTTTTTATGTGAAGTTCTGTAACTCCATCTTGCCCATTAAACGTATACCATCCGGTTTTTCCGTGTAAAACAACCGTGTTTTTTAATGCTACTAAAGAACTTGTTTCAAAAGCTTGGGCAGTATGCTGTGTAAATTGAATATATTTTGCTTGAATATTATTGGTATTACAAATAAACAGTCCATGAGAAGTGGTTGCAACTAACCAATTTTTATACATAGCGGTTCGTGGAAAAAAAGCCTGCTCGTTTTGAGCACTGTAGGTATCAATTAAATGGATACGTTCATTTTCAATATAAAAAATTTGATTACTAAAATTATGAAACCAAATTCGGCCTTTATCATCTTCAGATAAATCGGTTATTCCCGATGAATTAGAATTTGCATAAAAAAAATCAGTAAAAGACAATCCATCATATCTCGAAATTCCAAACTCGTGCCCTACCCAAATAAATCCTTTTTTATCTACAAGAATATCGTATACTTCTTTTGAAGGTAAGCCTTTAATAATTTTTTCAGATAATAGTTGCGATTGCAACGAAGTTATAGTTGCTACTAATAGAATAATTAAAAACAGCTTTTTCATTATCCATGAAATTAGTAATTGCGTTGGAATTTAGTATTAATTGTATAAAAAAAGCTGTTGTTTTAAACAACAGCCTCTTATTCTTATGATTTCTGTTTAATAGTATTTCCTATTTAAACAATTGCTTACAGTAACTTTTTAATTTCATCAATTAATTCGCCTTTGGTAATGGGTACACCCATCATTTTATTGTACGCTTTGGCATCAACCAAAAACTCGTCGCGAATAATTTTAATTAATTGTCCATTATTAATTTCAGGAATTAATACGTGTTCAAAATTGCTAATAACGGCTCCTAAATTTTTAGGGAACGGACGTAAATAGCGAATATGAGCATGACTAACAGCGTATCCATCGCTTTGCAATTCTAATACTGCACTTTTAATGGCACCATAAGTACTACCCCAACCCAAAACCAATACTTTTCCTTTTTCGGAACCACTATCTAAAGTTTGTAATGGAATATAATCGGCAATTTTATCAACTTTTGCTTGACGCGTTTTAATCATTAATTGATGATTATCGGCATCATAACTTACTGCACCGGTTAAGTTTTGTTTTTCTAATCCACCAATTCTATGCTCAAAACCCGGTGTGCCCGGAATTGCCCAAGGGCGAACTAATTTTTCATCTCTTTTGTATGGAAGAAATGTATCTTCTCCTTCCGATAAAGCAGTTTTAAAAGTTACTTCTATTGGTTGTAAATCTTTTGAGGAAGGGAATTTCCATGGCTCAGAGCCATTGGCAATATATCCGTCGCTAAGTAAAATCACCGGAGTCATGTGATTTAAAGCAATTCTACATGCTTCATAAGCCACATCAAAACAATCGCTTGGGCTATGAGAGGAAATGATAGGAATAGGAGCTTCTCCATTTCTGCCATAATAAGCTTGCAACAAATCGCTCTGCTCGGTTTTAGTTGGTAATCCGGTTGAAGGACCACCACGCTGAATATTTACAATAATTAAAGGAATTTCTAACATCATTGCCAAGCCCATAGCTTCGGTTTTTAAAGCCATTCCCGGACCCGAAGTAGTAGTTACACCAATTAATCCACCGTAACTGGCACCAATGGCCGATGCAATTCCGGCAATTTCATCTTCGGCCTGAAAAGTTTTTACACCAAATGCTTTGTACTTGCTTAAATCTTGCAAAATATCGGTAGCCGGTGTAATAGGATATGATCCCAAAAATAATTTCAACCCACTTTTTTCCGAAGCAGCCACCAAACCCATGGCCAATGCCTGATTACCCATAATACTCCGATATAGACCTGCAGGCAATTTTGCTTTTTCTACTTTGTACCTTGTAGTAAAAGTTTCAATAGTATCGCCATAATTATATCCGGCTTGTAATACTTTAATATTGCTTTGCAGAATAATTTCTTTTTTGCCGAATTTTTCGGTTAAAAATTCGATAGTGCTTTCTAAATCGCGATTGTACATCCAATAAATAAAACCAAGCACAAACATATTTTTAGCACGGTCTCTTTCTTTAACACCTAAAGTGGTAAATTCTTTCAGTGCTTCACGTGTTAATTTGGTAACATCTATTTTAATTACTTCATACGAATCAATACTACCATCTTCTAAAGGGTTAACACCATCGGTATAACCGGCTAAACGAAGGTTTTTAGAGTCGAATCCGTCAATGTTAACAATAATTTTTGCATCTTTTTTTAAACTCTTCAGATTTGCTTTTAGTGCTGCTGCATTCATAGCAACTAATACATCGCACTGATCTCCGGGAGTAAATACTTTATTAGATGAAAAATGAATTTGGTAACCGCTTACCCCTGCCAATGTTCCTTGCGGAGCTCTAATTTCGGCAGGAAAATCAGGAAAAGTAGCTAAATCTATTCCTAATAAGGCTGTGTTGTTGGTAAATTGGGTTCCTGTTAACTGCATTCCATCGCCGCTATCGCCGGCAAACTTGATAACTACATTTTGTAGAACTTGTTCTTTAACACTACTCATGACAAGAAATTAATAAAAATTTGATGCACGAAGGTAAGGATAGGATACATTGGTTGAAACAACTCTTTTATTTTTTTAGCAATTAATTGTGTTGAATATTAGTATTGGCAATTAACTTGCATACATCTTTTTTTAAAGATGATTGATTTACGATGATGATTAAACCACAAAAAATGTATTTTATTTTTATACTACTTAGCTTTTATAGCCATTATTGTGTGGGTTGTTCTAACGTAGCTGAAACTAAATACCCTATACATAAAGATTCAAATGTTGTAAACACAGCTTCCGATACTGCCAATAAATTTGAATGGCACCCAATACAATACGATTCTTCCAAAAAATATATTTATTTAACTTTTGATGATGGACCTCAAAACGGAACTGTACCCGTTTATAATTTATGCAAACAATTGGGCGTAAAAGCTACTTTTTTTATGGTTGGGTTGCATACACAAAAAAAATCTGATGGTAAAGAAATTGTAGCAACTATTAGAGAAAGTTATCCGCAAATTTTATTGGCCAATCACAGCTATTCGCATGCTTACGATAAATACAAATACTTTTATTTACATCCACATCAATCGCAAACCGATTTTTATAACAACCAACAACTCTTGCATGTTCCATTTAAAATAATTCGTTTGCCCGGCAATAGTGCCTGGGTAAGAAAAAATGAAATAAAAGCATCTAAATTAGTTAAACCCGTTACTGTTTTATTAGATAGTGCCGGATATAATGTAATTGGATGGGATATTGAGTGGAACTTTAATCATAAAACAGCCAATCCTATTCAAAGTGCAGCTAAAATGGCGGCATTGTTAGATAGTGCATTGGCAAGAAATAATACGCATACAAAAAATCATATTGTACTATTAAGCCACGATAGAATGTTTAGGCATCAGAACTTTACCGATAGTTTGGCAAAATTTATTACACTATTAAAACAAAATAATAATTACATCTTCGAAACAATTGATCACTATCCACAACTAAAAAAACCGGAATAATTTTTTAACTATTTTCAATAAGGATATCTTATTATTTTTACAACCTAAAATTTCATATTTATGGCACTTTTTGAATCTGGTAATCCAACTCTTTCCGAAAAAATATTCAACGTAGCTGCTGCTCGAAATGCAAGTCTGCAAGGCGTAATGAGTGTACGCGGTGCTATTAATAAATTCGGATTTTTACTATTAATGGTTTTTGGTGCTGCAGCATATAACTGGCACTTATACGAAACCTTTAACCAATCTACCATGAACATATTAATGATGGTAGGCATTTTTGGCGGAATGATTTGTGCATTTGCTATTACTTTTAAACCTACTTGGGCTTCATCTATTGCACCGCTGTATGCTTTATTAGAAGGTTTGTTTATTGGCGGTATTTCGGCAATACTAAATGATGCTTTTAAAGAAAAATATCCGGGCTTAATTATGCAAGCCGTTGGTTTAACTTTTGGCGTTGCATTCGCTATGTTTTTACTATATAATTTTCGTATAATTAAACCTACACAAAAGTTTAAAAGTATTTTATTAACTGCCACTTTAGGTATTGGCATATTTTATTTAATTACAATTATATTAAGTTGGTTTCATGTTAGTCTTCCTTTTATGTACGATGGAAGCACTTTAGGAATTGGTATTAGTTTAGTAATTGTTGCAGTAGCAGCTTTAAACTTAATTTTAGATTTTGAGATGATTGAACAAGGTGCCGAAATGGGTGCTCCAAAATTTATGGAATGGTATGGAGCTTTTGCCTTATTGGTTACTTTAGTATGGTTATATATTGAAATTGTAAAACTTTTAAGTCGTTTTGCAAGTAATAGAAATTAATATAATTGTCAACAAAATAATTCTAAAAAATGCCGCATGTATTTGCGGCATTTTTTTTATGCTATTACCTACTTTAAAAAAGTAGGCTTAAACTGCGTTAATAAATCCATTTTTACAGCCAAGCTAATACATGTAACTTGCTTAATTCAATTACTTGAAGTATGGAATTTAAAAGATTAGATTTATCGAATAACCAATTAATTGATGTATACAAAAACATTCTTCTTCCCAGAATGATTGAAGAAAAAATGCTGGTATTATTACGTCAAGGGAAAATTAGTAAATGGTTTAGCGGTATAGGACAAGAAGCCATTGCGGTTGGTTCTACCATGGCATTACAACCAGATGAATGGATAATGCCTTTACACAGAAACCTCGGCGTTTTTACTACCCGAAAAATGCCATTACATAAATTATTTATGCAATGGCAAGGCAATGAAGATGGCTATTCGAAAGGAAGAGAAAGAAGTTTTCATTTTGGAAGTAAAGAACATCATATATGCGGAATGATATCGCATCTTGGCCCTCAAATGGCTGTTTCAGATGGAGTTGCTTTAGCGTATAAACTTAAAAGAGAACAAAAAATTTCTTTAAACTATTGTGGCGATGGCGGTACCAGTGAAGGAGACTTTCATGAAGCATTAAATGTAGCAGCAGTTTGGGATTTGCCGGTTATCTTTTTAATTGAAAATAATGGTTACGGACTTAGCACGCCCACATTAGAACAATACCGCTGCACTAACTTAGTAGATAAGGCAAAAGGATATGGAATAGAAGGTATTAAAATTGATGGAAATAATATTTTGGAAGTTTATGATACCATTAAAGGAGTAAGAGATTATTGCATTAAACATCAAAAACCTTATTTAATTGAATGCAGTACTTTTAGAATGCGTGGCCACGAAGAAGCAAGTGGCACTAAATACGTACCTAAAGAACTATTTGAAGAATGGGGCAAAAAAGATCCTGTAAAAAAGTTTGAACAATGGATAATAAGCAAGCAAATAGTAACAGAAATGCAAATTGCCGATATTAGAAATGAATTGAAAACCTATATTGAGTTGGAATTAGAAAAAGCTTATACAGCAACTTCAATTATTGTTAACACAGAAAAAGAATTGAAAGATGTATATGCAAAATCAACCAAAATTCATCAATCCTTACAAGAAGAAAACTATCTGCCAAAATATACTAATCTTAAGTTTTACGAAGCAATTAAACAAGCATTATATCAATCTTTACAATTACAATCGAATGTACTATTAATGGGGCAAGATATTGCCGAGTATGGCGGAGCTTTTAAAATAACTGAAGGCTTTGTACAAGAATTTGGCAAAGAGCGAATTCGCAACACACCTATTTGCGAAAGTGCTATTATTGGTGCTGCTCTAGGCTTAAGTTTAGAAGGATATAAATCGGTAGTAGAAATGCAATTTGCCGATTTTGTAAGTGTAGCATTTAATCAAATAGTTAATAACCTTGCAAAAATTCATTATCGTTGGAATCAAACGGCAGATGTAGTTATCAGAATGCCTACCGGTGCCGGTGTTGGCGCAGGCCCATTTCATTCTCAAAGTAATGAAGCATGGTTTACACATGTTCCCGGATTAAAAGTAGTTTATCCTTCAACACCTGCAGATGCTAAAG
>JAKAJX010000130.1 GCA_021824855.1 Bacteroidota bacterium
ATCCGGAATTGGGCAACCATCATATTTAGCCAATCCTGCCACAGTAGGGCATTTATCTTTACTATCAACAATACCATCGCCATCAGTATCTTTTTCAACTTCAACCGGAGCAGGTGGTGGAGGTGGTGGCGCTAACTCAACTGCTTTTTTAGCATTTAAAGGAGCAGCAAATCCTAAAGAATATTGAAAATGATAATTGGTATTATCGGTAACTTTTAAATTATATAACCATTGAAGGTTTAAAAAATTTCCGCCGCCTAAATTAAATTGAAAACCACCGCCGGCAGGTATAAAAGCACCAAAATAATTACCGCCCAACATAGATACACCTACGCCTGTATGTAAATAGGGAACCATAAAATAATTATCGGGTAATAATTTAAAATTTAAACCCGCAGTAGCTTCTAATAAAAATTTAACTTGCCCGGCAGTTGATCCATTAAAAAAAGGATAATTGAAAAAAGAACCATTGAGGTTGGCTGTATAATCTACATAATCAGATATTCCATCAAAGTATTGAATGCCTAATCCAGGATACATATTACCAATGGTGCTCCAGTTGCCATTTTGTATTACAGTTCCTATTGAACTATGACCAATTAAATCGGGAGTTTTAAAATCTTTAAAAAAGAAATTAACACCTAACGTGGGCTTTTTTTTAAGGTTATTGGTTTGAGCCATTGAAATAGCAAAAACGCCTAACATTAAAATGAACAAAGATATTTTCTTCATAAGTAGTTGTTTAGTTTAACAAAAATATACGTTGATTCTCATTTTATGAAAATAAGATTTTATAGCTATTCCGACTAATTATTTGTTTCAGATATTTCGGGTTGATTAACAGCTTCTACTTTTACTTTGGTAATACCTCGTTTTAAAAAACCTAATTCTTTTGCTGCCATCCTACTTAAATCAACTACTCTTCCTCTTTTGGCCATTTTTTTATGCATGCGATCGTTGATTCTAACAATTACAAATTTATCGTTTCTTAAATTAGTTACTTTAACCCAACTATTAAGCTTAAAATTATTGCTAGCGGCCGTCATATTGCTATTTTTAAACGTTTCGCCGGTTGCTGTTTTTGTGCCATCTAAACTTTTACTATAAAAACTGGCCACTCCTATTACCGTTTTAGGTTTAGGCAAACTAACCACACTATCAATACTATTTTGTGCATGTAATGTAGTATGCAAAACAAAAACTACAATCATGCTAATTATATGTTTCATGTTGGATAAGTTTGTATTTTGATGAGTAAAAGTAACCTGCTAAAAATGAAATATAATACATACTTAATAATATTAGGTGTTTTTACTTATTCCATTTTTATGTTTAGCTGTTCTATTTTGCCAAATATTGTACCAAAAAAAACTTCTACGCCTGTTACTATATCTACCAAAAAGCAGTATGTAACATTAATTAGTAAGGATTCTAATGAACAAATGGTAAATATTCTTTCTAAAATTCCTAATATACAGTTAGACTTACGTTATGCCACTACCAATAATTTTATGAAAAAAGCCATGTACCCTACAACTACCAATACTACTTTTTTAAAATTACCTGCCGCCAATGCCTTACTCAATATTCAGAAAGAATTAAATAAAAAGAAATTAGGACTAAAAATTTTTGATGCCTACCGACCCTATTTTGTTACAAAACAATTTTGGAAATTAGTACATGATGAAAGATATGTTGCCAACCCAATAAAAGGAAGTGGCCATAACAAAGGAATAGCAATTGATGTTACACTCATTAATTTAACAATCCATGAAGAATTAAATATGGGTACAGGCTTCGATAATTTTACCGATTCGGCACATCATAACTTTACAGCATTTTCAACAACTATATTAAATAATCGGTTGCTACTAAAAACCATCATGGAAAAATACGGCTTTAAAAAATTTAATACCGAGTGGTGGCATTATAGTTTTGATGATTCTGAACAACATCCTATTCTTAATGTAAGTTTTACAACATTAAATCAACTTACACAATACTATTAACTACCTAAATTTTTCAACTTTTTCTTCTCCGGTTATATCACCATTACTTCGTATTTGTATTTGCACATTACTAATCCATTCATTACATTGCTTATTATACAAATAATCATTTACCTCATTAATCACTTTCATCACATCAACATATTTCCCTTCCACAACAGTGGCAAATGCACCCACTTCATACTTAATCCCAGATTGTTGTATTACAGCTATTGCTTCATCTACCCACTCGTAAGGATGTTTATCTTTAACAATAGGCACTATCTGAATAGAAGCATTAATAATATAACTATGCATAAAAATTTTATTGTATCAGCTAAAGTTTATTACTCATCGTTCCTTGCGTCGCACTCTTGTACCACAAAAACTATGGCATCAATCTAATTCAATTATTTCAGTAACTGCATCTAAATTAATAACACCATATACATGCGGAAAAGTTTCATTAACCGATGGCGAAAAATCGAACTGCAATTTATTGCTCAGCTTATCTATATCTATCGCCAATTGTATTAACTCAATTTTTCCTTTAAAATATCTATCTATCACAGCTTTCACTTGTTCTGCTTTACTGCAATGAATAAAGCCTTCCAACTCTAATGATGGTGCAGTATAAAATCCATTTTGCTTTGCAAATTCCCACTCTTTTTTTGTAGTTACATGATAAATTAAACGCACAATATTTACTTATTAAATTACTCTTGGTATTCTTTGTTCTAATAACATAAAATCTGCTAAAACTATTGCCGTTATTGCTTCTAACACAACAGGCACACGCAAGGCAATACATAAATCGTGCCTTCCCTTTACCGAAAATTTTTCAATTGTATTGGTAGTCCAGTTAAAAGATTCTTGCTCTTTGGGTGTAGAGGCAGTTGGCTTAATTGCAATTCTAAAAACCAATTCATTACCATTGGTT
>JAKAJX010000271.1 GCA_021824855.1 Bacteroidota bacterium
TATTCCCTTAAGGCATAGCTGCACTTTGGGAGAATTAGCTTCTTATTTCAATCGAGAAAAAAATATGAATGCTTCACTTGAAATTATTACCTGCAAAAATTGGAATAGAAATATGTTTCAACCCGATTGGGAAATTGATTTTATTGCAACTTCTCCTGCAATAAAAAATATACAATCGGCATTATTATATCCCGGATTAGGATTATTAGAAGCTACTAACATTAGTGAAGGCAGAGGAACTCAAGAACCATTTATTTTAGTTGGTGCACCTTGGTTAGATAGTAATTTATTGATGAATAATATGGATAGTTCAGCAGTAACAATATCTGCTGCAACATTTATTCCTACCGACAATAAATATGCCGGTGAAATTTGTAATGGCATAAAATACCATGTTGCCAACTTAAATAATTTTCATTCGCTTACTAATGGTTTATTGCTTATAAAATTGATTAAAGACAATTATCCATCCAACTTTAAATGGAAAACTTATCCTACCAATGTCAATCCATCCGGCAAAAATCATTTAGATAAATTATTAGGTGTGTATAAAAGTGAAGATGTATTCGAATTACCAATTGCCCAATTTAATCAGCAATTAAAAGAATTAACTAATACAGAAAATTGGCAAAAAAAAGTTAGTCCATATTTACTCTATTAAAAAACAAAGAATGAAAAAAATAGTATTTTCAATTTACTTATCACTTTCTGCAATACTAGTAACTGCACAACAAATTAAAATATTAACAGAAGGTACAAAAGTATCTATTAGGGGCTTAAGTGTAGTAAACAACAACATTATATGGGCAAGTGGCAGTAATGGGTTAGTGATAAAAACAACCGATGGCGGTAACCATTTTACTTATTTAAAAGTAAAGGGCTACGAACAAAGAGATTTTAGAGATATAAAAGCATTCGATAGCAATACAGCTATTATTATGGCTGTAGCAGAACCTGCCATTATTTTAAAAACAAAAGATGGGGGCAATAAATGGTACAAAGTTTTTGAAGATACCACGAAGGGAATGTTTTTAGATGCCATGGATTTCAACGAAAAAAATGGCATTGTAATTGGCGATCCAATTAATAATTATGTATTTAAAGCAATAACTTATGATAATGGAGAATCTTGGAAAACCATAAAAAATACAACACTACTCCATCAAGGCGAAGCATTTTTTGCAGCAAGTGGCAGCAATATCTGTCTTTTCAATTTACACCATAAAAAATATTATCCCATATATGTTTCCGGCGGAAAAAAATCGAGGTTATTTTTTGATGAGATAATTGATAGTTTACCTATTATTCAAGGTACAGAAACTACAGGTGCTAATTCAATATCGGTAAATATGGCAATAAAAAAAGCAGTAGTAGTTGGAGGTGATTTTGCAAATGACAGAGATACCACCAATAATTGTGTGTTAATTGATTTTAATAATGGAATTACATTCTCCAAACCAAAAATTTCTCCTCATGGCTATAGAAGTTGTGTGTTATATATCAATCAAAAAACAATAATTGCCTGCGGAACAAGTGGCGTGGATATAAGCTATGATGGAGGTATTATTTGGCAGCTAATTTCATCAGCAAGTTTTCATGTTGTTCAAAAGTCTGCGAAAATAAATTCTGTTTATTTAGCAGGAAATAATGGAAGAATTGCAAAAATAATTTTTGAGAAAAATTAAAGCACTAATTAAACTTTTGTATTAGCCTAAAGTCTCATTTTCGATTTTTTTATGCAGCAGGGTTAAAAAAGGCATCTCGCAAAACGGGATGCCTTATTATTTTTTGAACGCAAAATAAACTGCACCAAGTATACAGAAAAAACTTATTATATATTTTGTTTCAAAAGGCTCTTTTAAATACAAAGTGGCAAAAAAGGCAAAAATAATAAGTGTAATAATTTCTTGAGTTATTTTTAATTGAAATCCATTCCAACCGGCAGCAAAACCCAATCTATTTGCCGGTATCATTAAACAATATTCAAAAAATGCAATTCCCCAACTAACTACAATTGTTTTCCACAACGGAAAACCTTGATACCGCAAATGACCATACCAAGCGAATGTCATAAAAATATTCGATAGTAATAATAATGCTATAGTTTTCATATCTTCATAATAGTATTATCTGCAATAATACTCGAAATATTAAATTAAAATTGCTAATTGCCATTTTGCCATAAGAAAATTTTAGCATGACTATTGTACCTAAAATAAAAGGAGGCATTTATGAAAAAATATCAGGCAATTATAAAGTTTGAAATGGACGAAGAGTTTATGTCGTATGTTCCTTCACATCGTACATACATCAACTACTTAATTAATAAAGGTAAAATAGATAGTTATGCAGTAAGTATGGAAAGCCAAACTTCCTGGATAACCATTAATGCCGAAACAAAAGAGGATGTAGCAGAAATTTTAGAAAAATCTCCTTTGGTTAGGTATTGGAAATATACAATTGAAGAGCTTTTTGTGTACGATAGTCAGCAATATAGACTACCTGCTGTACAACTTAATTAAAGTTTTTTTTGGTTGTTACATTTCAGCACCTATTTTTGCACTCCCAAAACAATAAGGGAGTTTAGCTCAGCTGGTTTAGAGCATCTGCCTTACAAGCAGAGGGTCGGCGGTTCGATCCCGTCAACTCCCACCAACCTCAGTATCTTACTGAGGTTTTTTATTTTCCATTTTATTACACAAATCGGTATGGGTTTAAAATATCATACAGCAATCTTTCAGTACCGCTATCAATAAGCATCAATTCAAATAGTATTTCAGAAATAGAAAACTTGTTTAACTTTGCTTCAATGCTTTATTCAATTACAAATAGTACAACTAATCCTTTTAAAAAAGAAGAGCAGGATGTGCTCACAGACATTCAATTGCCATTTAACTTAATTGTTTGGAACGATGAAGTAAAT
>JAKAJX010000042.1 GCA_021824855.1 Bacteroidota bacterium
AGCATTTATTTCTATTTCGGGTTCCACTCCTTTTTTTCTGTATTTAATAGCGTTGCCAATAATGTTTTGAAATAATTGTCGCATTTCGGTAGTGTAAGCAGGAATGGTAGGAAGAGGATTAATATGAATATGGGCATTACATTCTTGAATAGACGCACCCAAATCGGCCAATACATCGGAAACTAATTGATGGCAATCGGTTACTACCAATTGTTTTTCTTTTCCAATTCTCGAATAATCTAATAAGCCTTTAACCAATAATTTCATTCTGTTCGACGACTTAAAAATAAACTCCAAATATTTTTCTCCCGATACAGAAAGTTTACCATTATATTCTTTCATAAATAGTTCGGTAAAACTCGAAACGGTTCTTAATGGTTCTTGTAAATCGTGTGAAGCGATATAGGCAAATTGCTCTAATTCTTTATTGGCATTTTGTAAATGTTGCATGGTTTGTTGCAACTTATTATCCATTTCTTTTTTCTCGGTTACATCTCTAATGGCAACAATAATAATTAGGCCATTACTGGTTTGTAAATGACTTAAACTAATATCCATTGGAAATTTTTGGCCATTTTTTTTAATTCCCAAAAAATCTAATGAATATAAATTTGTTTTTTTCGATTCGGGTAAATTTAAAAACGAATACAATAGTGTACTATACTTTTCTTGAAACTCATTGGGCAAAAGCACTATCATTTGTTTTGAAACAATTTCGGAAAAACTATAGCCAAATAAAAGCTCTGCTTGTGTATTAAAAATTACAATTTCGCCGTTATTATTTATGCCAACCATTCCATCCGGTGCGGCATCCAATAAATTTTCGAATTTCTTTTTTTCAATAGATAAAAGTTGTTCTCTGTTTAATATTTCAGCATTTTGCTTTTCTAACCATTTCATATTTCGATTGATAAATATTCCCAATAGCAGAAATATTAATCCTGAAATAGTAAAAAGTAGAATAAATCTATCAGAATAATATTGATCGAATTTATCGGCTGCATCTACTTTGGCTTTGGTTTTTTTGGCAAAATAATCTTGCAATTGCGTAATTGAAGTATAATAACTTTTAAAAAAAGGAAGATGCTTAGTATTAATATATTGTATTAAAATACTATTGTTATAATTGATAGAATATAATAGAGAATCAAGTGTTTTAATTTTTTCCGATTCATTAGTTTTTAAAATAGCCAATAAACGTAACTCGGTACTATCTTCCGGCAATTTATTTAATTGATCTAAAATTGCAGTATTGGCAGTAAACTCTTTTTTGAAACGTTCTTCAATTGCCGAATCATTTTGTATTCTATGTACATTAATAACTTCGGTTAATAAAGTTACTTCCGATAACACAATTTTTTTTCTCAACTCGCCCAGTAAAATAAGTTTTTGTGTAGAAACATCTGAAATAGAGTGATAGTTTTTATTATTTTTTTGGTAGCCATTAAAAAGTATAACTATTCCAATAACAAGAAATAAGAGAAAAGTAAGATAAATGAGTAATAAATATTTTCCGGAATATTTGTTATTTAGAAAATAAATTTTCATAGAATAGGGGGGATTATTTGCAACTAAAGATAACTTTTTTAAATTTTTTCTGAAATTTATTTTCGGTAGCAATAAGTTGTAAAAAGGCTAATGTGTAACAGTAATATTTACAAGCAACAAATTATTGTAAACTTTGTTAGTATATAAAAATAGGATATGCCTACAGTTTTAATTTCGGGTGGTACAGGATTGGTTGGGAAGCGGTTAACACAATTACTTACAGCAAAAGGATATAGTGTAATTATATTAACTCGGCAAACTTCCTTACTTAGTATTCGCCAATCAAATATTTCTTATGCTCATTGGGATATTGTAAACCAAACAATAGATGCTACAGCCATAGCCCAAGCGGATTATATTATTCATTTAGCAGGAGCAAATGTTGCTGAAAAACGATGGACAGTAAAAAGGAAAAATGAAATTATTGAAACTCGCACACAAAGCAGTGCATTACTTGTAAAAGCGTTAAAAGAAATTCCTAATAAAGTGAAAGCCGTTGTAAGTGCCTCGGCAATTGGTTGGTATGGTGCCAATACTGCTGAAAGTGTACAAAATGGGTTTAAAGAAGAGGCTATCCACGACCATCAATTTTTGGGCGAAACCTGTAAACTTTGGGAGGAAAGTATTCGATCGGTAGAAGCATTGGGAAAGCGGTTGGTAAAATTACGAATTGGAATTGTTTTAAGTAAAGATGGAGGAGTGATAAAAGAATTTTTAAAGCCTTTACAATTAGGTGTTGCTGCAATTATAGGAAATGGAAAACAAGTAATTAGTTGGATACATATTGATGATGTTTGCAGAATGTTTATATATGCTTTAGAAAACGAAAATTTATCTGGTGTATACAATGCAGTTGCACCCAATACGGCAACTAATCAACAACTTACTATTGCTTTAGCTAAACAGTATACCAAATTTTTTATTCCTATTCATATACCAAAATTTATATTGCAATGGGTATTGGGCGAAATGAGTATTGAGGTATTGAAAAGTGTTACCGTAAGTTCTCAAAAAATAGCAGCAACCGGATTTAAATTTAATTATACCACAATACAAGAAGCGGTGCTGCAATTGTTGACTAAAAATATTTTGTAAAAATTATAAGTCCCTTTTTTTATTTAAAAAATAACACAACCACCAAATAGCCGAAGTAATAATAATAGTATACAGTATATGCCAATTAATATTGGCAAGCGCTTGTTTATACGCTTCGTTAGAGGCTGCATTTATTTTTCCTAAAAAATTAGGCATAGGTAAAAGACGATTAGAAATTTCTAAAGGCAAAAATTCGCTGCTACTCCATTCTTTAAATCTAAAATAGGTTTTAATAATATTTTCTATAATGATAGAATAAAAAACAAAAACGCCTAAACTAATAAAAGCTTTTCTGAAAATAAATGCCAATAAAAATGCCCAACTTAATTGTGCAAAAGTGTGTAAAAAAAATAGTACAATATATTGCAACTCTTCGGCCCATCGGGTAGCATGTACTGCATCGGAAAAATAAAAACCAAATACTGCAGCAACCACGCTATAAGATACAGTAACAATAATACTTATTATCATTACATCCATCATTTTAGCATGTATAAATTGATTACGGCTCCATCCATCTATAATATTTTGGCGATGTGTTTTATACGTATATTCATTAGTAACCAGCATAATAATTAATAATGCAGGAACAATAACAAAGAATGAAGAAAAATATGCAACAGAATGCCATGCATCTGGAAATGCAAAAGGATTGCCTAATATAAATTTAGCTACATTACCCGCCATATCTTTTCTGGAAATAATATTTTCATAAAAGGAATGAAACATATAATTAATGCCTGGATAAGTAAGTGCTACTATTGCTAACATCCACCAAAATGCAGGATATTTTTTTATTTTAAGCCATTCTATTTTTAATAATTGAAGCATATAATAAGTTTGATAAATTAATTATTGGTTGCACTTGTAATTTCAAGAAACTTGGTTTCGAGACTTTTCTTTTTCTGTAAAAGCATGTTGATGATAACACCTCTCTGAAAGCAATATTCATTAATATCCGTAAGGTTTGCAGTGCCAACAGGAAAATATAGCTGAATGATATTATCTTCTTTTTTCAAAAATGTTTTGGATGGATATTCTTGCAAAATATTTTCAAGCAATGTTATATCGGCAGCACTTACTTCAACAATATCTTCATTTATCAAAACTTCATTCACATTACCGGCAACTAATAAATTTCCTTTTTTTAAAATGGCCACATGTGTACAAACTTTTTCTACTTCATCTAATAAGTGGCTTGCCATAATTATGGTTTTACCTTGTTCCGAAAGTTGTTTAATTAAGTTTCTAATTTCGGCTATACCAACGGGGTCAAGCCCATTTGTAGGCTCGTCTAAAACCAATACATCCGGATTGCCCAATAAAGCACCTGCAATTGCCAAACGTTGTTTCATACCTAAGCTATATGTGCTGAATTTGCTTTTTTTACGCTGCAATAAATTAACCGTTTCTAAAACCGCATCAATATCGGCTGCATTGCCGCGACCACTAATGGCTTGTGTAATTTGTAAATTATCGGTAGCAGATAAGTAATGATAAAAATTAGGTGTTTCTAATAGCGATCCTATTTTCTTTCTGCTTTCGGCAGAGCTCTTTTTGCCAAACCAAGTAAAGCTTCCGGTAGGTGCGTTTAAAATGTCTAAAATAATACTTAATAAAGTGGTTTTACCGCTACCATTAGGTCCCAATATTCCAAAAACACTACCCATCGGTACATCAAACGATACATTGTTTAGTGCTTGAATTGAGCCATAATTTTTGCTGATGTTTTGTAAAGATAAAGTTGGCTGCATACAATTTGTTTACTGCCAATAAATATAAGCAAGTACAAGTATATTGGGCTTAGTTTAAATATACAAGTGGCAAATTATACTGTAAAAACAATGTTTTAGAATTATAATATTATTGCTGTTTACTTTTTTTAACCCAGCTTTTAACACTCGATATAAGTTTTGTTTTATTTTTTTTGATAGAAAATTTATCATCATAATCCCATAAATCGCAGGGAATATTATTTGCCAGCATAGCTAAAGTGATGGTGCTAAAATATTTTTTTCTCGATTGTTTGGGTGCAGTATTTATTACGCCGGTTTCGGTACAAATAAGTGGCATATTATTTTTTCTGCAAAAGTTGGCAATATTTCTAACTCGTTCATTTAAATAAGCTTCTGTTGCCTCGTACGGATATTTATTATAATCTCTTTCCATCGAGGTGTTTTTTATTGCATTATTTAGTTTGGGCATTTTATTTTTTTGATAAGGAAACGGAAGTTCGGTTAAGTACGATTTGTTATTTGTCCAATTGGCCCCTTGATGTGTAAAAATGAACGGTTCATAAAAATGAAAAGTGTAAAATATTTTATCATCGGCAATTTTGCCAAGTTCTTTTAATTGATCTAAATTATTATAATTCGTTCCGCCAATGATATAAATTCTATTGGCATCTTCGTACCTCAAATACTGCACAAGTGTGGTAATGGTTTCTTTCCATTTATCGTTGCTAATTGTTGGTTCGTTATAAATTTCAAAAAATAAATTATTATACCCTTTGCCAAAAAAGTTGCGTTGAATTTGTTTCCACATCCACGAAATTCGGTCTATTTCATTATTATAATTATTTTCGTTGAGTTGCCCATATAAATAAGAAATTATGAGGTTTAATTTTTTAGCCGTGCATACCGAATAAATTTCGTTTAGCTTTTCTAATAATTGTGGTTGAAGATTAGAAGATTGTGGTTGTAAAAACATCTCAAAATTTACCGGTAAGCGTACAGTGGCAAAGCCTTGCCTTGCAATTTGTTTAAGTTGGGTATTAATATTTGTTTGGTAAAGTGTATTAGGCGAGTTCCAATATTGTTCTAACAACGAAATGTTTACGCCGGCTCCTAAACCTTTTTTAACCATGTCAATTTCCTGAGCTTTAAGTTGTACACTCAATGTGGATACTGTAAGCCAGCATATAAAATTTATCCAGAAAAAAGCTGTTGTTGATTTAATTTTTATTTTCACGTATTATATTTAATAGGTAGATTATCTAATTCCGTCGCTATAAAAGCAAATATGTCTAATAATTTTAAAAATTCGTATGTAAATATAAATAAGGAAGTGTTAGCTGCTGAACTAAATGTTCAAGGAGTTTATTATGCTAATGTAGTGATGTGGACAATGTTGTTTTCTCTTCCTTTATTTTGGCTATTAGACTTTCTGTTAAACCAATATGAGTGGCTGGATTTGATGTTGATAAGATTATTGGTTACTGCCATTTCGTATTTAATTTATATTATTGGGAATAAAAAAAATTGGGATTATACCTATACGCTTAAATGGTTTTTAGGCCTAAATTTAATGCTGCATACTGTAATTGCTTGTGTAGTTCCAATCAATCAAGCACTGCCTAACTTTTTAATACTTTCGGTTGTTGTGCTACTAATCAATACTGCACTTTTTTGGTCGTTCATATATTCAATTTTAGGTTGTTTAATATCGTATATAATCATTATTTGGATTTTTTCGTTTAAAGATAATATTGACAAATATAATATCCTCATTTCTCATGGTGGAGGCGTTTATTTTATTGTATCGGCCTTTTCTTGCTTAATAGCTTATAACCGTTATTTAATTTTGCGGAGAGAAGTAGCAAAAAACATTTTAATTGACTCGGCACATAATAGGCTAATTGAGCAAAATGAAAAAATTAATGATCAGCGATATGTAATTGAAGATGCCAATAGAAAACTAAAAGTGTTGAACGATTATAGGCACAATACCATGAATATTTTGTTGCACGATTTTAGAAATTTTACCGGCTCTATTCAAATGTCGTTGGATCTTTTAAAAAACAAAGCAGATAACTTTTCACCCGAGCAAAAAGAAATCATCAATTACATTTCATCGGGCAATGAAAAGCTGAATTATTTATCCGAAAAATTAGCCTCTTCGGCAGATAGAGATGAAGCAAAAGTGGAATTTAATTACGAACATTTCGATATTAATCCATCTATTGAAAAAGCTGTTATAGATATTGCCGATGCTGCACAAATAAAACAAATAAATATGCAGTTACATTTATCTGCATCATCCATTGTAGTGTATTTAGATAAACTTTTTTTAGGGCAAGTATTATTTAAACTATTAACTAATGCTATAAAATATGCCGAAACCGATTCAATAATAACAGTTCACAGTCATTTACTAGAAAATAAATGTATTATTGAAGTAATTAATTTTGGGAAAGATGTAGGAAAAGAAAAATTAAACGATTTATTTAACAAGTTGCAGCCTTATAAATCGCTTAGAGAATCTATTAAATCTGATGCAGATTTGGGATTTTCAGTTGCCAAAAAGTTAACCGAAACTATGAATGGGCAATTAACCTTTAGTAGCGATGAAAATAGGGGCAACTATTATAGAATAGAATTTAATACTAGTACCCATTAAAACGAAATATATGAAACGCAGTTTTCTTTTTACTTTGGCTTTGTTATTTTGCTTAGGAAGTTTGTATGCTCAGTCCGACCGCACATTTGAATCAATGGGGTATGATGATCAATCAATAGTAGGTATTACCGGTTCGGTGAGTTACTTCTTAAAAGTAAGGCCAAATGATAATGTTGATCAAAGTAAAGTCTATATCAACATTCGTGCATCACAAGTACTCAACCCAAATAACTCTTTTATTGTTGTGTACTTAAAAGATGAAGCTGTATGGACTCAAAGAGTGGTTGCATCTCCGGTTGATACTTTATTTACTATTGTTGTGCCACTAAGTACAAGATTTTTACAGCCCGATGGCCGTTTTATTAAATTAAAAATTGGTACTAAAATAAGTGTGGGCGATGAATATTGTAAAGATGTTGATAATCCGGCTTGTTGGGTAACCATCCGAAATACTTCTTTTTTATCAGGTTCCGATCAATCTACTCAAAGCTATCAGAGAAGTATAAAAGAGTGGATACAAGAATTTAATTCGGTATATACACCCGCTAATGCCGATTTAGACGATTTAACTTCGGGAGGTATTGTATACACTTTATTAAAACAAGGTTCGGCCAAAGAAGTGTATACAGGTATTTATCAACAACAAGATACTTTGCCAAGTTCTATTATTACAGGTGTTGCCGATAAACTTCCCTTTTCAATTAAACAAGTAATTCCATCTTTATCTCAAGGGCAAGGCTTAATAATGATTGCCCGCATGAATGTGGGAATGGCTGCCAAAAATGTATTAATTATTTCGGGTGCCGATGCAGTAGGTTATAGAAAAGCAATTAATACTTTGGCAAGTAATAAAAGAATTAGTGGTGCTTTTACCGATAAAATTGTCATCAACGAAGCAGTTCCCAGTAATGTATCGTTAGATAATCCATCTCCATTAATTACTTCATTGGAAGAGTTAGGTGCCAACCCTTCTTTAATGGAAGGTATTGGCGGATTAAGGCAAAAATATCTTTTCTCTTTAACCGAATTTAATGCCATTCCCAATAAACTTACTTTTCATTTAGAAAGTTATTTTTCTGTTTTAAAAGCCGATGATAGAGGATTTTTAAATATCTATCTAAACCAAAATCTTATATACAATGCTTCTTTAATGGATAGAACTAATTTTATAGAAGATATTGATTTAAAACCTTACCTACTAAGTAAGTTTAATACTTTGGAAGTAGAATTCAGGTTTCATCCGGGAACCAATATTTGTAAAGATGGATTTAGTAACTTTTTTGCTTTTATAAATGTAAAAAGTTCAACACTTACTTTCTCCGGCGAGCGAGAAAATAAATTCTATAGTTTCTTTAATTTCCCTGCCGAGTTTAGAAAAGTACCTTCAAAAATTATTGTTTCGCCCACTTTATTTAAAGCAAACATTGTTTCTTCTATTGGCGAATTGTTGTATCAATTAAATTCTCCTATCAAAAATGATTTTACTAAATTAATTGTTCCTCAATTGGTATCAACCGATAAAACTAATTTAGACGATTTAAAAGGCTTTAATTTAATTGCTTTATTACAACATAATGATCCATTTGTAAAGCAGTTTTCTAATTTGCCGGTTCAATACGAGAAAGATTTTCAAATTTATAAAGATAGTAAGGCACAGCTAACCTATTCGCTAAACGATTTTTCTAACAGTGGTATGGCTCAAATATTTCGAGAAAGAGGCAGTACCGTTTTATTGGTAACATCCTTAGGCGATAGTACTCAAAAAAATTCTTTCGCAAGTGTAATTAAAAATTTTAGTACACAGCTAACCGATATTGAAAGCAATGTTTGTATTGCAAACAGTAACGGTATCAGTAATTATTTCTTTAAAATGCCTGAGGATCAAACATCGGTTGTGTATAAAGGCGAGCGAAGTAAGCTGCTTATTTTTTGGGAAAATTATAAATACTGGTTACTAATGGTTTTATTAGCTTTAGTATTGTTGGCATTCTTCTTTGTAAGAAATAAAGTAAGGCAATCACAAGAAATTGTTTAAACAGAAATAACCATACAATAGGCAGCAACGCTGCCTATTGTATAAATAAATATTATGGCAGGCTGCGCTTTGCATTCAATGATAGTAGAAAATTCTTTCAAAGAAGATAAATTGAAAGAGGTAGAATCTATTGCCGAAACATACAGCTATGCACCAATAAAAGCAGCATTAAACTTCGGATATTTAGTAAGAAAAGATTATACTCTTTTTTTAGAAAAAAAGGGCTACTCAATACTGGATGTTAGAAATGAAGAAATTGATGGCACGTATATTAATGAATGCGATATTCAGCATCTAAATTCTTATTTATATCTGCCTTTGCGAAAAGATACAGATGGAAGTTTATTGGTTGCTGCCGCAGATCCGTTAGATGAAAAATTAATTAATACCTTATACGTAAAGTTTAAAATACCTATTAAAACACTTGCTGCATCTGATTTGGATATTATTTGGATGGCTCATAAACTTCGTGGAGAGTTTTATGTAAAAGAAGCAGTTTTTAGTTTAATGCGTAAAGATCCTGCCAGCTCGGGATTAACTACTTTTACCAATGGTCAATTGATTTCCATTTTTTCCGCCATTGCAATAATATTAGTATTGCTTGTTGTTTTTTTTGTTCCAACTGTTACTGTCCTTAATTTATTAGCAAGTGTATTTTTTCTTTTTTCTATTCTTTTCAAATTATTTTTAGCCTTAAAGGGTTCAATGGCAGAGCTGCACGAGCCAGTTTCAAAAGAAGATATTGCCAAAGTAAAAAACGAAACCTTACCTATTTACACCATTTTATTGCCGGTATATAAAGAAGATAAATTAATTAGAAAATTAATTTGGAATTTAAGAAGTCTTGATTATCCTAAAAGTAAATTAGATGTAAAACTTTTAATTGAAGAAGATGATGATAAAACTTTAAATGCAGTTCGAGAGCTCGATTTTCCGGCTAATTTTGAAGTAATTGTTGTTCCATTTCACATGCCCAAAACTAAACCCAAAGCATGTAATTATGGATTGTTTTTTTCGAGAGGAGAATATCTTACAATTTACGATGCTGAAGATGTACCCGATTCTAATCAACTGAAAAAAGTGGTAGTTCTTTTTAGAAAATTACCGGAAGATTTTGTAGTAATACAAGGAGCTTTAAATTACTTTAATAAGAATGAAAATATTCTTACCAGAATGTTCACTTTAGAATATTCATATTGGTTCGATTATATGTTGCCCGGATTAGAAACTTTAGATGTGCCTATTCCTTTAGGCGGTACTTCTAATCATTTTAAGTTAGATAAACTAATTGAGTTAGGAGCTTGGGATCCGTTTAATGTTACCGAAGATGCCGATTTGGGCGTACGTGTATATGATAAAGGATTTAAAATTGGTGTAGCCAATAGTACAACTTTGGAAGAAGCCAATAATGAATTTTTTAATTGGATTCGTCAACGTTCTCGTTGGATTAAAGGATACATGCAAACTTATTTAGTGCACATGCGTAATCCCGTAAAGTTAATTCGCCGAATTGGTTGGCAAGGTTTTTTTGGATTTAATTTCTTTATTGGCGGAACGTCATTTACGTTTTTACTTTACCCAATTCTATTACTCTTTTTTGTATTGTATCTGATTTTTAATTTTGTTGGAATTAGACAACTATTCCCCGATTGGGTATTGTATGTATCTATTTTCAACTTTATTGCGGGCAATGTATTAATGGTGTATATCAATATGCTTGCTGTTTTTAAACGCCGATATTATGAGTTGATATTATTTGCCTTATTAAATCCTATTTATTGGTTAATGCATTCCAGAGCAGCGTATAAAGGTTTATGGCAGTTAATTACCAAACCATTTTATTGGGAAAAAACCAATCATGGGTTAACTAAAGTGGGTTCTACAACCACTTCTGTAACAACATAATTATGCTAAATTTTTTAAAAAAATATATTGCAATATTTATAGCACTTTTTTTATTAGTGTACTATATACTTTTATCTTGGCTTTTACATCGTACAGGTTTTGAGCATTCTGAAGCTATGTTTGTTGCAGAAAAAATTAAACTTTTATTCGAAGCACAAGAGAACACCCTATTAACATTAGGTACAACTTTTCCCAGTTTAATCTTTTTATCTTCTGTAATATTTGTTCCATTTGGCTATCCTTTTGCACCGGTATTAGCTTCTATAAGTTTTACGGTTCTGTTGTTCTTCTTTTTGTTGAACGATTTTTCAAAGTCTTCAATGCTTCCAAGAAGAGTTTTTATACCAATGATTTTAATATTATTTCTTTTTCATCCCGGATTGATTTATGCAGCCATATCCGGAAGAGGCGTAGGGGCTATATTGTTTTTCTTTTATATGGTGATGAGAAGTTTATTTAAATATTATGTTTCTCAAACTTCTTTTTATTTATCTATGGCAAGCATCTATTTATCTTGTCTTGTTTTTTCCGATTATAATTTTATTTGGATGTTGCTTGCTTTTTTCCCATTCATTTTTTTAGTATCGTTAGATGGATTAAAAATTGCGAAAGATCAGCCTTTGGTTATTCAATATTTCGAAGCATTAAATAATCGGTCGCAACGGCGCAAACTTGCCAATAGAACTATTGCTTTGTATATTATTATTTTTCTCTTGCCAATTGGAGCACTCTATTTATTTAGAACTTTAAATTATACCCATGCCGGCGATTCTACTTATTTTTTAACCAGTCAGTATGCAAATTGGCATGTAATAGGCAATAATTCTGTAGGAAACTTAATAGCATCCGGCGATGTACAAAATGCTCTAGTACAATCGCACATTGTTTTTCAGGTGTATGTATTGCTACTTACACCTATCTTGTTATTGGTATTTTTTATTTTTAAGGGAACCATTTATGAATTATTTACTTTATTAGCACCATTTATTTTATTGTCTATTTTGTTATTGGATAATCAATATTACATTACTGTTGAGTATTATCTTATTTTTTTGATATTAGGATTATTAGGTATTTTTTATTACGCCGGGAAAAAATTTAATATTAAGTATTTGTATCCAATTATTATTGTAGTGGCTATTTTAAATGTATTTACAGGCATATTCTATTTTAAGCATTCGGGCGATGAAGAAGAATTGGCTTTTTTTAGCTCTTTGAAGAAGATTAAAAACTTCTCTGATGAAAGAACTACGTCTGAAGAATATCAATTGGCTGCTTACATTTCGGACATTGCCGATGATACGCATAAAATATTAATGGATGATGCCGCAGCATTTAGAATTATGGCACATTTACGCACATTAAGACCGGTAATTATGCCCGTGAATAATAATTTTATTACTGTTGCCGAAAATCCAATATTAGGTGCAAGATTTATTTGTGTTGCAAAGTCAACCAACAATTTACGAGGGTTTACAGTACTTAATGATTATAATATTCATCAAATGGAATTAAAAAGAGAATTTAAACCCGTTATTATGTTTGAAACAGAGCATTGGGCTATTTATAAAATTATATAATTATTGCCATTAGCATTCTTTCTTTTCCTTGTAAATCTTTTTTTAATTGTGTTGTATAACCGGTTTGTTCAAAAACTTCTTGTGTTTCTTTTCCTAATGCTTCATTTATTTCAACAAATATTTTTCCTTTAGGTAATAAGTGTTGCTTGCCAAAAGCGGCAATTTTTTTGTAAAAAATAAGTGCATCAGTATCTAATACAAATAATGCTAAATGAGGTTCGTATGCTAATACATTTTTATTAATACTATCTTTTTCCGATTCTTTAATATAGGGAGGATTGCTTATAATAACATAGTATTGTTCTAATTTATCCCAATTTGATTCAATTAAAAAATTGATTTCTTTAAATGTAATTGTTGATTGTAATGAGCTTGCATTCTGCTTTGCAACGGCTAATGCTTCTGCACTAATATCAATTGATGTAATTTGTAAATGCGGGTTATTTTTTTTAAGTGCAATTGAAATGCATCCGCTTCCTGTTCCAATTTCCAAAACTTTTTTTTCTTTCAAATTATTTTCTTGTAAAAAATCTAAGGTCCATTTAACCAACTCTTCAGTTTCGGGTCTTGGAATTAATACATGTTCATTTACATAAAAATGTAATCCAAAAAACCATGCTTCTTTTAGCACATATTGAACCGGTTGATGTTGTAATAATTGCGTAGTATACATTTCTAATTCAGCTAATTGTTTTTCTGAAATAGAAATATCCGGATGTAAAATCCTATTAATTTTATTTTGTTCTGTAATATATTCTATTACCCAATTTGCAATATTTGCTGCTTCTCGGTTATCGTAAATGGTAGATAGCTGCAATAATAATTGCTGATAGGCTTGTTTAATATTCATGCTGCAATGCTACTAATTTTTAATTTAGTTTTGGGGTATGACTATACACGAAATGTATATGCAACGCTGTATTGACCTGGCAAAATTGGGAAAATATTTTGTTGCACCAAATCCAATGGTAGGTGCTGTTTTGGTTTATCGCGATAAAATTATAGGAGAAGGGTATCATCAATATTATGGAGGCCACCATGCGGAGGTGAATTGTATTAATAGTGTTGCCGAGGCCGATAAGCACTTAATAAGTCAATCTACTTTATATGTTTCATTAGAGCCCTGTGTTCATTTTGGCAAAACACCACCTTGTACAAATCTTATTATTGAAAACAATATCCCCGCTGTTATTATTGGCAGTAGAGATCCATTTAGTGAAGTAGATGGAAAAGGAATTGAAAAATTACAACATGCCGGCATATTGGTTATTTCGAATATTTTGGAAGAAGAATGTAAAGAATTGAATAAGCGATTTTTTACTTTTCATACAAAAAAAAGACCGTATATAATTTTAAAATGGGCACAAACTTTCAATCAAAAAATTGCTGCATCTAACCAAGAAAGATTATTGATAAGTAATGAAATTACGAATAGATTAACCCATCGATGGAGAGCCGAAGAACAAGCTATTTTAATTGGAACGAATACGGCTAAACTCGATAATCCTTTTTTAAATAATAGGTTATGGAATGGAAAAAATCCTACTCGATTGGTAATTGATAAGTATTTACAATTGCCAACTTCTCTTCATATTTTTAATCAACTTCAACCCACTATAATATTTAATTTTATAAAAAATGAAAAGAAAGAAAACATTACTTTTTATTTAATTGATAAAAATAAAAACCTGATAACTGAATTGTTAGATGCCTGTTATCGGTTAAATATTCAAAGTGTTTTAGTTGAAGGAGGTGCCAATCTTTTACAAAGTTTTATTGATCATACTTTTTGGGATGAAGCAAGAGTTATTACTAACAATACTTTAAGCATTAGTAGCGGATTAAATTCGCCCATTTTACAAAATATGGTTTTACAGCGGCAACAAACTATTTTTACCGATACTATAGATTATTTTATTCATGAGTAAAATCATTGCAGATAAATACTTTTATTTCACCATTCAACAGTCTGCCATTGCTGAATTTAAAGACAGAGGCAGTAAGTTTTTGGCGTATGCATATCCAATTAATACTGTTGAAGAGTTTAAAAATTATCATCAAGAGTTAAAACAATTGCATCCAAAAGCGGTGCATCATTGTTTTGCGTATAGAGTAGGAATAGATGGAAATACATTTAGAGTAAGTGACGATGGAGAGCCAAGTGGTTCTGCAGGAAAGCCTATATTAAATCAAATAGATAGTAAGCAATTAATTAATGTTGCTGTAATTGTTGTGCGTTATTTTGGAGGAACTTTATTAGGTGTTCCGGGATTAATAAATGCGTATAAAACCGCTACAGCATTGGCTTTGCAATTATCACCTATTGTTACAAAACAAATAGAAAGTAATTTTGAGTTACATTTTGATTATACCAAAATGAATGAAGTAATGACGGTTGTAAAGCAGTTTAATTGTACGCTTATAACACAGCAACAACAATTATTTTGTAGTATGAAAATAGGAATACCTAAAGCAAGATTAGATGAAGTACTTTATAAGTTTAAAGAGTTGCATACAGTTGAAATAAAAAAAATTATTTAAGCCTTTCCGCTTAATTCATACACTTTTGT
>JAKAJX010000102.1 GCA_021824855.1 Bacteroidota bacterium
GCCGCTTCTATACATGTAAAAGAAATTTTTATTTTAAGCACTTGTAACAGAACCGAAATATACGGATTGGCACCCTCAGCCGATTTTTTAATAGATTTATTGTGCAACGAAACTACCGGAACAAAAGATGTTTTTTTAAGCATGTGTTACATTAAACAAGGTGCACAAGCTGTAGAACATATTTTTTCGGTTGCCGCAGGATTGGATTCGCAAATATTGGGTGATTATGAAATAATAGGACAAATGAAAAATGCTTTCAAGTTTTCGAAAGAACATGGTTTAGTTGGTCCGTTTTTAGAAAGATTATTTAATACTGTTTTACAATCGTCAAAAATTATCAAAAATCAAACTGCCTTAAGCGGCGGTACAGTTTCAGTTGCATTTGCAGCGATACAATTTTTAAAAGAAGCGTATTCTAATTTTTCTGATAAAAAAATATTATTGGTAGGCACCGGTAAAATTGGAAGAAATACCAGCAAAAATTTAATAGATTATTTAGAAACAACCAATATCACTATTATAAACCGTACCAACGATAAAGCAAAAGAATTAGCTGAAGAATTAGGTATCCAATTTGCAGAGTATACACAACTAAACCAACATATTCAAACTGCAGATATCATAATTGTTGCTACAAATGCACAAGAGCCTATTATATTAAAATCGGATTTGCTTCATTCACCCAAAAAAGTATTATTAGATCTTTCAATTCCTAATAATATTGAAGTAGCTGTAAAAGAACTATCGCACATTACTTTAGCCAATGTAGATGATTTGTCTAAAATTAATGATGCCACTTTACAAAAAAGGATAGAAGAAGTTCCTAAAGCCAAAGCCATTATTCAGGCATATATGAATGAATTTCATGAGTGGAATTGTATGCGTAAACATGCTTCTGTGCTAAGATCTTTAAAACAAAAATTACACGATTTACATCAAAGTAATTTATTCAAATCAACTTTTGCATGTGAAGAAGCTCCATTAGCAGATGCAGAATCTATTCAAAAAGTAATCAACAATTTGGCAATAACCATGCGTAGCCAACATACACCGGGTTGTAATTATATTCAAGCAATAAATAATTACATTGCACAACCGGTTTTAGTCTAACTAATATTTCATGAAAAAAAAATTACGTATTGGCACAAGAGACAGTCAATTAGCTGTTTGGCAAGCAACCCTTGTATTGCAATTACTGAAAGAAAAAGGCATACCCAGCGAGTTGGTGTATATGAAAAGTGAAGGAGATATTGATTTAGTAACGCCACTATATGCCATGGGTGTTCAAGGTGTTTTTACAAAAACTTTAGATGCCGCATTACTAAGTAATACTATTGATATTGCAGTTCATTCAATGAAAGACGTGCCAACACAATTAGCCAAAGGAATTGTTCAAGCTGCAGTTTTACCAAGAGCCAATTATAAAGATATTTTGGTAGTAAAAGATAACTTTACAACCATACAAGAAATACTTAACCAACCGTATACTACAACAAGTCATTTACCTCTCACTATTGCCACCAGCAGTATTCGCCGAAAAGCACAATGGCTAAACCGTTATCCCAATCATCATATAGAAAATCTTCGTGGCAACGTTAATACACGATTAAAAAAAGTTACTGATAATAATTGGCACGGAGCAATTTTTGCAGCAGCAGGTTTAGAAAGAATTAATCTTCGCCCCAATACATCTATAGAGCTGAATTGGATGCTTCCTGCACCGGCACAAGGTGCTATTACTATTGTATGCAAAGAGGAAGATAATAACACAAAAGAAATTATCAGTTTATTGAATGATACCAATACAGACGTTTGTACAAAAATTGAAAGAGATTTTTTAAAAACATTAATGGGTGGTTGCTCAACACCAATCAGTGCTTTAGCCGAAATTAAAGATGATACAGTTTATTTTAAAGGAAATATTTTTTCATTAGATGGTAAAGAAAAAAAAGAAATAGAAGTAACTACATCCATCAATGAATCAGATAATGTAGGAATAGATGCTGCAAAAACCTTATTGAACAATGGTGCCGATAAAATTGTTGAAGCAATAAAAAATGCGGGAAAATAATATTACCATATTATGTACCAGACCATTGAATGAAAATATCATTCAAAAAGCAGCTATGCAAAATATTGGTATTGATTGCTATTCTTTTATTGAAACAAATCAAATATCATCCTCAGAATTAATTGCCGATATTCATCACTTAGCTCAAAAAAAATATGCAATTATTTTCACCAGCATGAATGCTGTTAATGCGGTGGTTAATCATTTACAATTGATACCTAATTGGGATATATATTGCATAAGTGGCACTACAAAAGATATAGCAACTAATTTTTTTGGAGAAGCTAAAATAAAAGCAACTGCAAAAAATGCTGCTGAACTTGCTACAATTATTTCTGCAGATCATTCTATTACTGAAACTATTTTCTTTTGTGGCAATCAAAGATTAAACGAATTGCCCGAAGTACTTACTTCAAAAGGAATTCGAGTAATTGAAAAAGTTGTTTACACTACTATTCAAACACCTCATAACATTGAAAAAAATTATTCTGCAATACTCTTTTTCAGTCCAAGTGCTGTTCACAGTTTTTTCTCAGTAAACAACGTACACAATAACACCATTTTTTTCTCTATCGGAAATACTACAACAGCAGCTATAAAAACTTATAGCAATAACAAAATAATTACCAGTGAATGGCCCGGAAAAGATGCAATGATTAATTTATCTATACAATACTTTACAACTTTACAACATACAACATGAACATCATACAAAACGATTTATTATTAAGAACATTAAAAGGCGAATTTACCGAACGTACTCCTGTATGGATGATGCGTCAAGCAGGAAGATATTTGCCGGAGTACATGGTATTGAGAGAAAAATATGGATTTTTTGAAAGATGCCAAACTCCTGAATTAGCTGCTGCCATTACTTTACAGCCCGTTGATATTATTGGTGTTGATGCAGCCATTTTGTTTTCCGATATTTTAGTGGTACCACAAGCCATGGGATTGGAAGTTCAATTGATTGAAAGTAAAGGACCAATTTTGCCTAACCCAATTAAAACTATTAACGATTTAACTCGTATTCGTGTACCCAACGTTGATGAAACATTGGGCTATGTTTTTGATGCAATAAAATTAATTAAGCAACAATTAAATGGACGTGTGCCATTAATTGGTTTTGCCGGTGCACCATGGACAATTCTTTGTTATATGGTTCAAGGTAAAGGCTCCAAAACGTTTGATGAAGCCAAAGCATTTTGTTATATGCAACCCGAATTGGCACATCAATTATTGCAAATGATAACTGATACAACGATTGCCTATTTAAAAGGACAAGTTGCAGCCGGTGCCGATACCGTTCAACTATTTGATAGTTGGGGCGGATTATTAGGCCCTGATGATTTTGAAAATATTTCGTTGAAATATATCCGTCAAATTGTTGCTGCATTAAAGGATGATGTGCCTGTAATAATTTTTGCGAAAGGTGCATGGCATAGCTTAGATGCAATGGCAGCTACGGGTGCAGCAGGTTTGGGAATTGATTGGTGTATAAAACCACAAATGGCACGACAATTATCAGGAAATAATATCACACTTCAGGGTAATTTTGATCCGGCAAAATTATTATCGCCTATTCCTGAAATTAAAAAAGAAGTGAAACAAATGTTGCAGGCTTTTGGAAAAGGAAGATATATTGCCAATTTAGGTCATGGTATTTTACCAAATGTTCCGGTGGATCATGCAATAGCATTTGTGGATACGGTGAAAGAGTTTAAAATGTCTGATGTTTGATTTATTTATGTCTGATTTAAATTGCAGCATAAATTTTTCTTATGAATAGAAAAGAATTACAAAACAGAACAAAAAAATTTCATGTAGATATTATTAAACTTTGCGATGATTTTCCAAGAAATGCTGCAGGCTTTGAAACGGCGAAACAATTGATAAGATCAGCAGGTTCAGTAGGTGCGAATTACAGAGCAAGTGTTAGAGCAAAATCAGATGCAGATTTTATTTATAAAATTGAAATTGTTTTAGAAGAAGCAGACGAAAGTCATTATTGGTTGGAGGTTATCAAAGAAGCTGAAATAAAAACCGGAGTTGAAGTTGACAGATTAATCAATGAAGCGAATGAATTAACAGCCATATTCGCCGCCACTGATAAAACCGCAAAAGCAAACAAAAGAAAATAAAACAAAAAAAATGTATGATGTAAGATGTAGAGATGTTGGATATAATATCAAGATATCATACATCATCAAATCATACATCATACATCAATAAATCATACATTCTATGTATTTACAAAGAAGAAACAGAATATTACGTGCAACACCTGCTATAAGAAGTATGGTTGCAGAAAGTTCTTTAACACCTAACGATTTTATTGCACCTTTATTTATTGATGAAGGAACCAATGTGGCATACGAAATTCCATCGATGTCAAATTATTTTCGTTACTCGATTGATCTCACCATTAAAGAAGTAAAATTGTTATGGAGTTTAGGAATTAAATCTGTTTTATTATTTGTAAAAGCAAAGGACGAAACAAAAGATAATACCGGAAAAGAAGCTTGGAACCCCGATGGTTTAATGCAACGCACCATTAAAGCCATTAAAGATGCAGTGCCTGAAATGCTTATTATGACTGATGTTGCACTGGATCCATATTCTATTTATGGGCATGATGGCATTGTGAAAGATGGCGAAATTGTAAATGATGAAACAGTGGAAGCTTTGGTAAAAATGAGTTTAAGTCATGCACAAGCCGGAGCCGATTTTGTTGCACCAAGTGATATGATGGATGGAAGAATTGGTGCCATTCGCGAAGCATTAGAGCACGAAAATTTTACTAAAGTTGGCATTATGAGTTATAGTGCAAAATACGCATCATGTTTTTACGGGCCATTTCGCGATGCGTTGGATAGTGCACCCGGATTTGGCGATAAAAAAACATATCAAATGGATTATGCCAATCGCAAAGAAGCCATTAAAGAAACTTTAATGGACGTTGAAGAAGGAGCCGATATTGTAATGGTAAAACCTGCAATGGCGTATTTAGATATTATCCGCGAAATAAAAAATGCGGTGGATGTTCCGGTAAGTGCCTATCATGTAAGTGGCGAATATGCCATGATAAAAGCTGCAGCAAAAATGGGTTGGCTAAATGAAGAAAAAGCCATCATAGAAAGTTTAACGTCCATTAAACGCGCCGGTGCAGATTTAATTGCTACTTATTTTGCTAAACAAGCCGTACAACTAATTTCATAACCCTTAATAATTTTTTATGTATATCATTGAATTAACTTATAAAGTTTCTGCCGAAGAAATAGATAAGAATTTAGATGCACACATGAATTACATTGAGAAGTATTACAACACTGGCCACTTTTTAGCTTCGGGACGCAAAGAACCACGCGATGGTGGAATTATATTTGCAAGAGCAAAAAGCAGAGAAAGAATTGAAGATATTGTTTCTAAAGATCCTTTCAACATCAATGGCTTTGCCGATTACAGAATCATAGAATTTAAAGCAACCAAAAAAACAAAAGGCTACGACGAGCTGGTTGGAGAAGAATATACATTTGAATAGAAACCTATTTTTTACCAAGCTATAGAATTTGCTACAGCTATCGTTGCGTCGCACACTTGTACTGCATCAAGTACATCAACTAAAATATTATTTTATATGAACATTTCTAAAAGTCAGGAACTTTTTTCACGTGCACAACAATCTATTCCAGGTGGGGTAAATTCCCCCGTTCGTGCATTTAAAAGTGTTGGCGGAACGCCTTTATTCATATCAAAAGCCAAAGGAGCTTATTTATATGATGCCGATGGAAATAAGTACATTGATTATATTGCCTCATGGGGACCCATGATTTTAGGTCATGCTTACGAACCGGTTATTAAAGCTATTCAAGAACAGGCAATCCTCTCTACATCGTACGGAGCACCCACTGAATTAGAAATTGCAATGGCCGAATTAATTAAATCAATGACGCCTAACATCGATTTAATAAGAATGGTAAGCAGTGGCACAGAAGCTTGTATGAGTGCAGTTCGTGTAGCACGTGGTTATACCGGAAAAAATAAAATTATAAAATTCGAAGGTTGTTATCATGGCCATGCCGATGCATTTTTAGTAAAAGCAGGAAGTGGTGTAGCTACATTTAATATTCAAACAGTACCGGGCGTAACAGCAGGTGTAGCAAATGATACATTGACTTGTGCCTATAACGATTTAGATGCTGTAAAGAAGTTAGTGGAAGAAAATAAAAATGAAATTGCAGCTATCATTACCGAACCTGTTGTTGGTAATATGGGATGTATTTTACCTGAAGCAGGATTTTTAGAAGGACTTAGAAAAATTTGTGATGAAAATAATATTGTTTTCATTTTTGATGAGGTGATGACAGGTTTTCGTTTAGCAAAAGGTGGCGCACAAGAAAGATTACATATTAATGCAGATTTAGTTACTTATGGAAAAGTAATTGGTGCAGGGTTACCTGTTGGTGCATTTGGCGGAAAAAAATATATTATGGAATCGGTTGCACCGCTGGGAAATGTATATCAGGCAGGAACATTAAGTGGAAACCCTATTGCAATGATTGCCGGTTATACTTTATTAAATATTTTAAATAACGAGCCTTCTATTTTTAAAGAATTGGAAGAAAAAACTATTTATTTAAAAGATGGCTTAACCAAAGTATTACAAGCAAGTGGAACACCTTATGCTATTAACCAATTAGGAAGTATGATTAGTGTACATTTTAGTGATCATGCAGTTACTAATTTTGAAACAGCGGCATCGGCTAATAATGATTTATTTAAGAAATTTTTTCATGCCATGTTGCAACGTGGTGTGTATTTACCACCATCGGCATTTGAAAGTTGGTTTTTAAATAATGCATTAACTAAAAAAGATTTAGATTATACTATTGAAGCAGCCGAAGAAAGCTTAAAAGAAATATTATAGCTCTCTTTAAAAGACAATGCTACACTTGAAAGTGTGGCATTGTCTTTTAACCTGTTAGTTGACCAACGATATACAGTACCAGTGTGCGACGCAACGATGTTTAATTGAAATACAAAAGCTTACTAAAAAATTATTTTCTTTTTGCTTTATCCCAAAGTACAGATGCTTTTTGTGTAAAGAAATAACGGTACATACCTGCCAACATACAGTAATTCATAAAACAAAAATAATAGGGTATAAATAAAATTTTAACACGTATTTGTCTGCTCTCTAACAACCAGCCTACCACTGCTGAAGTATAAAAACCAACTTGTGCAATTAACAATAAAACAAAAATGGTACTGGCAGATTGTGCAACAATTATACAATTTAATAGTAAGGAAAGAAGCATTAAAAACGGCGTGATTGTCCACCGTAATACACGATGACTAATATATTGAAAACCCAATAATGGTCTGAAAAAAGGGTTGAATAATTTACTGGTTCGAATAGTTGATTGAATGCCGCCGGCAGCAATTCGAACTTTTCTTTTTAATTCCTCTTTTAAATTTTCTGAAGAGCTCTCTACTGCATACGCATCAGGATCGTACGCAATTTTATAACCTTTCATTGCAATCTTCATAGAAATCATAAAATCATCTAATAATGTATCAGGCTCAACTGCTTCGTATAAATTAGTTCTTACACTAAATAATTCTCCGGCAGCGCCAACAACAGAATATAATTCGGCATCCCATTTTTTAAGTTTAGATTCATATTTCCAATAAAATCCTTCTCCGGCTGTTGCATCTGATGCATCTTCAATATGCACCCGCTTTTCTCCGGAAACCGCACCTACTTTAGGATTAACGTAATACTTAGCAATACGCAATAAAGCTTCTTTATTTAAAAATGTATTAGCATCGGTAAATACTACTATTTCTGTTTGCACATGTTGCATAGCACGATGCACTGCGGCAATTTTACCACTTCTACCCTCTTGATGTAATAATTGTATTTGTGGATAATTGGCAATTATAGAAGCGGTTTTATCGGTAGAACCATCCGTTATAAAAATGATACGAAATTTATCTTCCGGATAATGAAGTGATAATGTATTTTTTATTTTTTCTTCAATTACCTGTTCTTCATTGTAAGCAGCTACAATTAATGTAAGTGAAGGCGTATAACTACCATCGAGTAGTACTACAGGCTTTATAAAAAAGCTTTTTATTTTAACCAAAAAATATAGAACTATTCCATAACCAACATAAGTATAGAAAACAATAAAAAGACTAATCCAAAATATCCATTTCATAAAATTATTTTAAAGGGTAACCTAATTGATTACTATTAGTATTGTGGGTAAAGTTCCACCAAATTGCTTTAAATAGCCAAGTAATAAAATTGTATTGTTTGCCTTTTATATAACTTAATAAGTTGCGAGGTGTTACTACTATTAAAAAAAATAAAATAAAAATAAAGTATTGAAAATAATTGGCATTTCTTCTTTCAAATAATATTCTGTTTCGATTCATAAAATATTCCTTCAATGCACTTTTTTTACCAACAGAAACCGATTCTTTATGATAAATTAAAGCATCGAGGTTGGTCCATATTTCATACCCTTGTTTTTTAATTCTTGCACACCAATCCATTTCTTCGTAATACAAAAAAAAGTGTTCGGCCATTAGTCCGGCTTTATCAATTGCTTCTCGTTTTATCATCATTGCGGCACCATGTGCAAATCCTGTTTTACCGGTAAGTTGATTGTATTGACCATTATCCATTTCAAATTGCCCAATTTGCAGATTTCGTCCGGTAAAATAATTCATTTCGGTATACCCTACATACTGTAACATGTTAGGCTGATCGAAATATTTTATTTTAGGTGAAACAATACCAACTTGTGCATTATTGTTTAGGGTATTTACTAATTTTTCTATTAATCCTTCTGTGAAAACTGTATCATTATTTACAAAAAAAAGGTATTCGCCCGATGCAGCATGTACGCCAATATTATTACCGCCTGCAAAACCGGTATTTACTTCGCTTCGAATAAATTGAACATGAGTATATTTTTCTTTCCATGCAGGAACGGGATTCATTTTACTTCCATTATCTACTACAATTATTTCAATATTTTGGTAAGTATTTTTTGCAGCTATAGAATCTAACATTTCATCAGTAACATGACTGTGATTAAAGTTGACAGATATGATAGAAACTTTTTTCATAGGTTTTATTTGGAAGATATTGGGCGTTTATTTAAAACCTTTTCTCTTATAAAAACTAATGATTCGGTATATCCCGTAATAATAATATCGCGAAGAGAATATTGCATGTGTTTTTTTAAATGATAGTAACCGAAAACAATACCTGCAAAAAGTGTAAACGGCACTGCAACTGCAACACCCCAAATATTGTGGAAAATATACATGCCTATAAAAGCAGCAGGAATATTCACTGCCATCATTATTAAAACTTTATAGAAGTTAACTTTTTGCTGATGCAAAATATCTAAAGTAACTCCGTTAAACCTATCGATAGGATAAAACAAAGAGAAAAACATTAAGAGCCTGAAAATATTAGCAGCTTCTGTTCCGGCATATTTTCCACCACCTAATAATCCCACAAAAATATCGGCAGTAAAAAACGAAAAAATAACAATTGGAATAAATGCAAAAGTTAATATTCCTGCATACTTCTTAGACACAAAATATAAATGATACATGTTATTGGTATTGTATGCAGTAGCCATTGCCGACATACCTGTACCGGCAAAACTCCGTAAAGGAATTTCAACTATTTCCATTAACCGTTGCGGCAAATTATACACAGCTAATACTGCAGGGCCTAACATAAATGTTATAATAAACGTATTAATACTTCCCAATAAATTAGAACTAATAGTTGTGCCTAAACTGTATTTACCAAAATGTGCTATTTCAAGAATAGTTTCTTTTGCTCTATATACAAATGTTTTAATTTTACTGTAGCCTAATAGTATTGCAATTAAACTGGTTAATAAATTGGTTAATGCATTTACCAATAAAATATTATACAACGTGGCTACTTTTAAAACTGCCATTACTAATATTATAATAATCATTGAGCCACTATTAATTAAACGTAGCCATAATATTTTTGAGTAATCTTCTTCTGCCATTAATATCCAGTAAGTAACAGAGTATGGTAAGGATGTAATAAAAGTAAATCCTATCCAATTAATAACAATGATAAGCTGATGGTTAGTAATAAGATTTTCTAACGGCAAAAAAACTAAACTAACAATTACTACTAACAATGTTATTGCAATAGCTAAATACCAAACCGAACCTAAAATAACTACGCCTTTTTCTTTGGTTGTTCCTGCATAATATTTTACGGTTGCAGTATTTAAAAAGCCATTACGCAATGCATCGGCTAAACCATAAACGGTAAGAAAGAAGAACCAAGTACCGGTGTCGGTTTTGGTTAATGTTCTATACAATAAGGCAATGGTTAAAACACCAACACCCGAAATAATTAAATTTCCTACAAGAGCAAGAAAATGTTTGTTTCTAAGTTTTGAAACAAGATTAATAATAGTCATTTGGTTTTTCCTCCCCACAAAGGGTATAAGATATTTTAAAACTTCCTTAAATTTAAAACCTTTTTATTAAATAAACGATTTCTTGTTCTTTTTTTTATTTAAAAATAACTATCCTATTTTGTTTTAAAGTGGCTACAATTTTTTACCTTACACCAAGTAAGCTTATTTATTAAGCTATAAACTATTATCCTCCTTACTATGAAAAATATACTACTTGTATCCATCAACAGCTTTTTTGATACTCCAGGAGAAATTCCTTTTTTATTTAAGAAAGCAGGCAAAAATGTTAATGTAGAAGTACTTTGCCCTAAAAATTCTTGGCTTTTATCAAATAGGTTTCATGACAAGTGGATTGAAGTTCCTGAAGATGCGGAATTAATTAAACTTAAATTATTGCAATTAGTAAAAGATGATCCCAACTATTATTTTTGGATCATACTGTTAGATGATGAAACTGTTAAACTAATGAACGATGGTATTGAATCGGAAGAATTGTTTAAAAAAATAATGCCCATTAATAAAATAGAAAATAGGGAGGTATTATCGTCAAAAGCAGGCTTATCCAATTTCTGTGCAACACATCATATTGCAACACCAAAATTTATTAACTACTCTAAGGAACATAATATTGATTCTATTATTAACACCCTTCAATTTCCTATTCTATTAAAAGAAGATTTTAGTTTCTCTGGATTAGGCATTCAATACTGCGAAGAGCCATCTATGTTAGCTTCTTGCTTAAATAAAGTAAACAATACTTCTAACTTAGTTTTACAAGAGTTTATTAAAGGAAAAGATATTGGTTTAGAAGCATTATTTAGCAATGGCGAATTAGTTATGTATAATTGTGCCGAAATTTTATCGTACATGTACAATCAATTTTCATTTACAACCAGAAGATTGTATTATCAAGATAAAAATATAGAAGCTCACTTACATACATTGGGCAAAAGTCTTGGCCTAAATGGGTTTGCCAGTATTCAATATATCTATCATCCGGAAAGAAAAATATATTATTTAATTGAAGTTGATGCCAGAGTAAATTTATGGATGGCTTATTCGAGATTTACGGCAAATAATTTTTCTGAAGGAATAAAAAGAATTGTAGAAGAAAAAAATATTGAACCTATTGTATTTACTGATAAAAAATATGAAGTAGCCATTTTCGACAGAGATATTAGGCGATGCATTAAACATAAAGATATAAAAGGTTTTATGCGATGGATTTTTAACTACCATGGTTATTGGAAGTTTATTCCATTACATGATTTAAAACTTTTTAACCGAATATTTAAAAAGCTACTGAAAGATTTATTTCACAAATTTTTAAAATAACGAAGCTGAAATTGTTGAAGATTATTTAAACAGTTTATCAATAATATTTTTTACTTTTTTTATATACCTATTCATTTCGCCAATAGGCTGAAGGTTTTTCCATTTAGTTTTATTTAAATAACTAAAGAATATTTCTTTATAAATAAGGCTATTATTGTACGATTGATAAATAGGTTTTCGCTGAACAAAATGAATGATATAAGGAGAAGGATGCTCAAACACACAAAAATGATTCCATAAAGAATTTAACTCTAACCATTGATTAGCCAATACAATATTTAAAGCATACTGATCGGGATAGTTAGCAAATTTTCTATTATCATAAATACACTGCATTATTTTTTCAGTAACATTTAATTCTTTCCATTTAGGAATGTTCATTAATAATAGTCCGGTATTAAAATATTTAGTATCGCCGGGTATACCTAATGCTTTATAATTTAAAACCCCTCCCCATGAATTATCGAAAGTTACTATTCTTGGATCCAAAACAGCTCCAACTACATGATTACTCAAATCAACTTCAAATAGCTCAGTAATATCTTTTTGCACTATCATATCTACATCTAAATACAAAACTTTTTCAACATCATCAGGAACAAAAAAAGGAATAAAAAATCTAAAATAAATGTTCATAGGATAAGAGCTATTATCAACCGGTAATTTCATTTTATTGGCAATAATAGTTCTGATAATAGTACGAATAGGTTTCCAAAAAAGTGTTGTAATTGCGGGATTAATAGACTGATGCAATTTGTTTCTATTTCTGTTACTTATATTATCTTCAATAATGTACAGATTTACTTTTTGTCCTTCGCGAATATTTTCTTCAATTGATTTAATTAGTGCTGCCAATAACATAACGTAATGATTATCGCAAGCAACTCCAACGCTTATTGGCTGATTATTTTGTGGCATTTTTTATTTTTTAAAACTATGATTAATCGCAGCATATATAGCTTTAACGCTATTTTCCCAAGTATGTGATGCAGCAAATGTTTTTCTTTCGTTTTGCAATCTTTCCTCATCTTCTTCTAAAGCCTTTTCAATTAACGATAAATAAGCTTCTTTAGATTCTGCTAAATATACATGATTACTAAAAATACTCATGGCCTCTGTTTTAGTGGCTACAACCGGTTTTCCTACAGCTAAATATTCATCAATTTTTCTTGGATAATTTCCAATAGTAACCTGATTAACAATTTGCGGATTAATGCATATATCGAATGAATTAATATAAGCAGGTAATTCTATCGGATCTTTTGCTCCTAAGAAATATACATTGCTATGCGAATGAAGCGTACTTTTCTTAAAGGCTTCATCTTCTGGCCCTACTAAAACAACATTCCAATGCGGTTTTAATGTTGCGATGTGATCGATGATATGTATATCTAATCTTAAATTTTGCAATGCACCAACATATCCAATTATTGGTTGATGAATGGTTGCAATATCGGCAGGCGTTGCTGTATTTTTTGCATTATTAAAAGGCTCTAACTCACAACCTTGTCCTACATAAAAAGAGTTGGCATTATATTTTTTACAATAGTTGGCTAAGTAAACCGAATTGGCAACACATATATCGCTTTTGGCAATTAATTGAGGCTCTAATTTTTCACCATGTTTTTTCCAATAATCAACCGCTAACATAAAATCTCTTGAATAATAAATACTAATTGCCGGTTTTAAATATTCTTTTAAATAAAAACAGCGAAACATATCATTATCATTAAAAAGAATTACATTTTTAAACTGTAACTCATTGATAGCTTTTTGAATAGTTTTAGCAAATTTTTTATTATTTTTTTTATTGAAATATTTAAAAATGGAATGAATAGAAATCCAGTTGATTGATTCAATTAATTCATCGGGATATAAGTTCCATAAATTATTTTTTATTGGAACTATTGAATTTTGTTGATGCTTAATTACATCAATACGTTTCTTAATCTTCTCTTCATTTTTTCTCTTAAGCAATGTAATTCTATCTAAAGGAGAATTTACATATAAAACGCGGTTATTCTTCGCCATTTCTAAAGCAATATCTTTACAATTGCTCCCAATTTCAACATCCCAAGGTTGTTGACCAACAATAACAATATCTCTTCCTGAAATGATTTCATTGTTATTCATATATGCCGGATTTTTGTTGCTCCTGATCTATTCTGTAAGTAATATTCATTAAAGCAACCGTTAAATAAAAAACTACATTTGACGGATATTGCACCAATGCTTCTTGAGGAAAATTAGCAATATTCCACGCAAAAACCATTAATACCATTGCTAAACAATACGACTTTAATTCGGGATCTTTAATTTTAAAATAATTATTAATTCCTGTTTTTAGAATGGTAAAAATTAAAACACAAAATATAGTTAAGCCAATCCATCCTAATTCTACAGTGGTTCTTACATAACCACTATCGGGCGGAAAGCTGGATAAGAAAGAGCCGGGTGCAAATTTTTTCCCCCATTCGCCTGTAGAGCCTAATCCACCACCCATTGGATGCGACCATACATACGGTTTTATTCTTGCTTGATTGATTTTTCGTACTTTATAGGAAGCATCATCATTTGGTCTGAAAGCCGATTGAAATCGTAAAATATTTTGGTTAGATGTTGGCATAAATATTAACCCTACTACAAATACTGCAGCTACCGAAGTTAATTTTAAAATGTTTTTACTGTAGTTTAAAATTGCGTATAACATTAAACTGGCAGGCACCAATGGAAAAGCTCCACGTGTTCCAGAATACAACATATTTAATAATAAAACGCCAATTATAATTACAAGAATTAGTTTATGAATTTTTTTTAATGGCCCCGTTAATAACCCTATACAAAGTAAACTTGCAATAGCCATGTTATACGCAAAAGTTACCGGATCGGAAAAAATGGAATATTTGCGCCAATGACCTGCAATAAAAAGCAGCAGAGGAACTCCTTCGGAATTATTGTATCGATCTTCAAACTCAAAAAAACCAAAATATTCTTGCTTAAACGCATATAAAGCTGCAATTACCATAAAAGCAAGCCACCATTTAAAAATGAATCGAATAAATTTTTTAGTTCGAATATTATATAAAAAAATAAAATACATTAAAGTAACTAAGGCCAT
>JAKAJX010000273.1 GCA_021824855.1 Bacteroidota bacterium
ATGATTTAATTGTTAGAATGCCCAAGTGGCGAAATTGGTAGACGCACTGTGTTCAGGTCGCAGCGTTGTAAAAACATGCCGGTTCGAATCCGGCCTTGGGTACTTTGGTAATTTTTTTCTTAAAGGGCTACTGTAATGGTAGTAGTAGTTCCTTTTCCAATTACCGATTCTATATTGGTTGTTCCATTAATGGCATATATTCTTTCTCTAATTCCCAATAAACCATGGTGTAAAGTTGTATCAATGGTATCAATATCAAATCCGCAGCCATCGTCTTTTATTTTTAAAGTAAGGATATTGTTTTGTTCGGTAAGATGTATGGTAACATGGCTTGCTTGTGCATAACGCATAACATTGGTTAAACTTTCTTGTATTACGCGGTAGAGTGCCAAACTTTTTATTTTATCGGGTTGGGTAGGTATTAAGTTCGAGTCGAATTTAATAGATAGTTCGGTTGTTTTTCTGATGGAAGCCAATAGCCAATCCACCGTAGTGCGTAATCCTAATTCATCTAACATTGCGGGGTGAATGGAAGTATGTATTCGGCGTACAGATGCCATGGTGTTGGTAATGGTTTTCATTAATTCATCTACCTTATTTTCTAATTTATCTCTATCGGTTGCAATATGTTTTTTTAACCACGATATATCAAATTTCATGGCGGTTAAATCTTGCCCTAACTCATCATGTATTTCTCTGGCAATTTGCTTTTTTTCTATTTCACTTATTTCTTGTAAGTGTTGCGATAAGGTTCTTAATTCGGTGTTTAATAGTTGTAACTCTTTTTCATTTTTCTTATTCTCCGAAATATCTACCGATATTACCGAAATTTCTAACGGTAAGCCTGCCTCATCTTTTTTCGAAACAATCATTATTTGCTTTACATCAATTAGCTTTCCGCTGCGGCTTAAATAACTGTTTTCGCCAATCCATTTTCCGTGTAGTATTATTGCCGGATTAATTAATTCCTTCGTTATTCTTGCATTTTCTTCAGTTCTAAAATTGTTTACGCTTAAGGTAGTAATATCTTCTTCTTCGCCAATTTCTAATAAAGCTCTGCCGGCATTGTTTAAATAAATAAAATCTCTTTTAAGGTTAACTATGGAAACAGCCACCGGCGAATTTTCGATGATGGTTACCAATTTTTTTTCTTCTTCTTCTAATTGTTTTTGTTGGGTAATATCTAAGGCTATGGATGAAACTTCTATTGGGTTTCCATTGCTATCTTTTTTGGTAACTAAAACTACTTGTGTAACTATAACTTCTTTTCCGCTTCTGCTTACATAACTGTTTTCGCCAATCCATTTTCCGGTTTGTAACAGTGCCGGATTAATTTCTTCCACTGTTAATTTTTGATATTTTTCACTTCTAAAAGTAGCTGCATTTAATTTCGAAATATCTTCAGTTGGTTCAATTTCTAACATTGCTCTGCCGGCCGGATTGATATAAACATAATCTCTGTTAAAATTAGCAATAGCTACTATGGCTGTTGAGTTTTCTAAAATGGTTGTTAACCTTTTTTCTTCTTCTTCTAATTGTTTTTGTTGGGTAATATTTTCTTTTACGGCAACATAATTGGTAGTATGTCCGTTTTTGTTTTTTATGGGCGAAATAATAACTCTTTCGCAATAAATTTCACCATTTTTTTTCTTATTCCATATTTCGCCTTCCCACTCTTTTTGTTGCAATAAATTGCCCCACATTTCTTTATATGTTTCATCAGGTGTAATTCCCGATTTTAAAAATCTCGGGTTTTTGCCCATTACTTCGGCAAAGCTATAACCGGTAGTAGCTGTAAATGCAGGGTTTACATATTCTATATTGCCATTAATATCGGTAATTATTACTGATGCCGAACTTTGTTCTATTGCTTGCGAAATTTTTGTTAGTTGGTTTTCGGTAATAGCTTTTTCGTTGTTAATTTCTATGGCAGTAAGTGCATAATTAATATTATCGGCAATTCTTTTTAAAAGTTCTACTTCTTCTTCGGTAAATAAATTAGCTGTATCGGAGTAAGCAGTATAAACGCCAATTACTTTTTTCCGTATCATTAAGGGTAGTGAAATGGAACCTCGATAATTTCTTTTTAATGCTTCTTTGCTCCAAGGCAACATAGCTGCATCGGTGGCAATATCATTGGCGTAGTAACAGGCAGCATTTCTAAAAGCATTTCCTGCAGGACCTCTGCCAGCCGGATTATCTTCTATTGAAATTTTTTCTATTACCTGAAAATAACCATCTTCTTTACCTGCCCATTTGGTAGGCACCAATTTTTGGGTTTGTATATGCGGAAAACCTATCCATGCAAAAATAAATCCGCCGGTGTTAACGGTAATATCGCAAAGACTGCTAAAAATTTCTTGTTGGGTAGTAGCATGTAAAATAAGGTCGTTTATTTTACTGCTAAACTCATACAATCTCCTTTGTTTTTTTATTTCATCTTCGGCTTTTTTGCTGGTAGTAATATCTTTTAAATAAAATGAAAGTCCTTGTGGCGATGGAAATATGTTTACTCTATACCATTTATTTGTACGGAGATGCGAAAAGTTAAAAGATTTTTTTTGTTGAAGGGCTAAGCAAGTGCCAATTAATTCTTTATAACTATTGCCGGTTATTAGTTTAAATATGGTAAACACCGATTCGGTTTCTATGGGGCTATCTACAAAGTTGGTAAGTGTTTTAATAGTAGCATTGGCATAGTTAATAATAAAATTAGTATCGGTAGCAATAAAACCATCTTGTACTCTTTCAAAAGCTTCTTTAATAATATCGGTTTGTTCTTTTACTCTTTGTTCTAATTGTTTGTTTAAAGCAGCTAAACTAATAGAGAGTTGTTCGGCTTCTTCCTGAGCTTTTTTAACGGGAGTAATATTGGTACTGGTTGAAAAATAATGTAATACTTTACCTCCGGCATCTTTAATACTATCAATGGTTGTGTACATATCAATATAATTACCTTCGGCATCGGTATGGGCATTAATACCTTGCCAATGCCCTGTTGTAAGTAAGCTGCTGTATTTAGCTTCTTTTTCTTTTTGCGAAAGCCTTAAACCAAAAACATCGTCGGGCATTTTACCAATCATATCTTTTTCTTGTAGCTTATACATTTTTTTTGCGGCATCGTTACAAAATGTAATATGCAAATACTTATCGCAAATAACAATGGCATCCGAACTGTTGGTAATAATATTTCGATATAAAACATTATCTCTTATTATCGTGTCTTTAGAAATAATAGTTTTATTCAATAGTATTAACGAAGTGAGTATAAGCAGTATTAAGAGGATTATGAAAAAGGAAATATTTCTATAACTTTTATCTGTATTATTCAAGTCTTCAGCTAAATACTTTTCGCTGGCATTTTGGGCATTATCATAAATGGATTGGTATTTATTTAAAAACGCATTAGTAAGTATTTTTTCAGCAATGCCATTATGTAATTTTATAGCAATATCAGGTTTGTTTTGCAGGCTTAATAAAATAATAATTTTAGAAAGGTTAATTCTTTCTTGAACAATTGAATCTAAGATTGCAATATCGAAGGGCTTAAAATTGGGGTGATTTATTTTTTTTATGGAAGCTATTGCCGTAGTTGCGATAAGATAGTTATTGGAAATATCATCCTGATTTAATTTATTACCAGCAATTACAAAAGGCTTTTCTGAATTTTCTATTCTGCCCATTGCTGTATTTAGATTATCTAAACTGCGTAAAGAATTGAAATACTCTATTTGTAATTTGGTTTTTGATTTGGTATCAATTAATTCTGTATGTGCAAAAAAGTAAAAAGCTGTTAATGTAGCAAAGGTACTTATTGATAAAAAGTACAAAATAATTTTTGAGATATTAAATTTCATACAGGATAGGTTAAGGATAACGGACTTGGAGGAAATCCAGATTTTTTTGCTGTTTTGAATAAAGCAAAAATAATGCCTGCAATTCAGTTGCAATAAACAAAACAGTAGTGTAATTTATTGGGTTAATCGCTATTTTCCAAATGTAACTTTTGGTGATGTGCCCCTGCTGCAATATGTAAAGAAAATAAAGCAATTACAGCATCTTTCAATAAATTAATAAAAGCCAATGTTCTCATTTCTTTATCGCCGGCATATAACGTATTGGATATATGAATAGGAACAATAAATACCAATAACAATACAGCTAAAACATAACCGGTAAATTTTACCCAAGTATTTAAAATAAACGATACACCTACCACAATAAATGCAATGCCAACAAAGTAAGTCCATATAATTCCGCCCGGAATAGAAACGGGAATATACACCACCAATTCGTGTGGCTGACTAACGTGTAAAATACCCAAAATAATTAAAACCACTGCTAATGCATAAATGGCAATTCGGGATATAATATGATAATGTTGCATAAAAATAATTTTAGTGATGAAAAATTAAGGAATAAAGCGTGGGTAAAAAATGCCTTTAATCATGTAAATACTATTGATTGATGAATACTGAATGTAAGAAAAATTTGGAAGAAAGGAAAATATTATTTGAATAGAAGTAAATTGTTACTTTTACTATTCATAATAATTGCCCATTATTTTGCGACCCGATTATCCCAATAAAATCTTCTCCGATAAACGTACCAATTATATTTTGTTGGTACTCACCTTAGCTATTGATTCGGTAAAATAATATTCTACCATTTACGCAATACACTATTTGCAGTAAATAGCAGCAATTAACAAAAATCTTACAGCTACGCTGTACAGGTTTAATTATTATTTCAATACAAGTTTCAATAAAAAATTATGGCAAAAACAACTTTAAAAAAACGTTCATGGGCCGAGCCATTTAAAATAAAAATGGTAGAGCTTTTAAAAATAACCACACCCGAGCAACGCTTAGCAAGTATTGCACAAGCAGGGTTTAATACATTTTTATTAAAATCGGAAGATGTATATATAGATTTATTAACCGATAGCGGAACCAATGCCATGAGCGATAGGCAATGGGCCGGTTTAATGTTAGGCGATGAAGCCTATGCCGGCAGTCGCAATTATTATAATTTAGAAAAAGCAGTTAAAAAGTTTTATGGATATAAATATTTAATACCTACACACCAAGGGCGAGGTGCAGAAAATATTTTATCGAAATGTATGATTAAGCCCGGCGATATTATTCCGGGAAATATGTATTTTACCACAACACGGTTGCATCAGGAATTGGCAGGTGGTATTTTTGAAGATGTAATAATAGACGAGGCGCATGACTCCCTTAATCCTCATCCTTTTAAAGGCAACGTAGATTTAGCAAAAGTAGAAGCACTGATTAAAAAACATGGTGCAAAAAAAATTCCTTATATCTGCGTTGCCACCACGGTAAACATGGCGGGTGGTCAGCCTATTTCTATTGAAAATTTAACAGCACTAAGAACGCTTACCAAAAAGCATGGCATTAAAATTATTTTAGACATGACTCGTGTTGCAGAGAATGCCTATTTTATTCAGCAACGCGAAAAAGGGTATGCCAACCAATCTATTGCAGCAATTGTACACCAAATTTGTTCTTTAACCGATGGCGCTACCATGAGTGCTAAAAAAGATGCCTTGGTAAATATTGGTGGATTTTTAGGAATAAATGATAAAACCATTTTTGAAGAAGCCAGAAATTTAGTAGTAGTATATGAAGGATTACATACGTATGGCGGGCTTGCCGGTCGTGATATGGAAGCCATGGCAATAGGGATAGAAGAAAGCTTACACGACGATCATATAGCTGCAAGAATTGGTCAGGTTATTTATTTGGGAGAAAAACTACAAGAAGCCGGAATACCCATAGTAGAGCCCATTGGCGGGCATGGTATTTTTATTGATGCCAAAAAATTTTTACCGCATGTGCCACAAGATAATTTTCCGGCACAAGCATTAGCTGCTGCCATTTATGTTGATAGCGGAGTGCGTACTATGGAGCGAGGTATTGTTTCGGCAGGAAGAAAAGCCAATGGAGAAAATTATTATCCAAAATTAGAATTGGTACGTTTAACCATACCACGCCGTGTGTACACACAAGCACACATGGATGTAATTGCCGAATCTATTGCCCATGTGTATGAGAATAGAAAAAAAATAAAAGGATTAACAATGATTTATGAACCAAAATATTTAAGATTTTTTCAGGCAAGATTTAAGCCTTTATCCTAAATTTTTACGTGCGTTTGCTGATTAAAAAAAATACCTCGAGAAACAACTACTATTTTCGGGGTATTTTTAAAAAATATTATAAGGTAATTACTTTTTTATCCTCATTACTTTTAAAAGCAGCTTCTATTAATTTCATTACATTAATTCCATCATCGGCAGTAACAGCAGGAGTTGTATGTTGCGTAATGGCTTCGTACATATTGTTATAATAGGCCAAATAGTTTCCTTGTAAAGTTTCAATTGTTTGTTTAACTGTTTTTCCATTGTCGTCTGTAACCAAAATACCCGCTTCATCGGCAGGTTCGGTACCCCAATTGTTGGTATTGGGTAATAAACCTTTTTGTAAATCGGCTTCTTGCACATCGGCCCTCGATTTTATAAAAGAACCTTTTGTACCATGAACAATATAAGCCGGTAAAGCTTGTTTTACGATATAACCACTTTTTAGTCTAACGCGTGAAGTAGGATAATACAACAGTATATCAAAATAATCGTCTATAACAGAATGTGGCCGAGTAATTCGTATATCGGCAAAAATATGTTGTGGCATACCAAATAAAACCAAAGCTTGATCGATTAAATGCGGACCTAAATCTTTTACAATTCCTGCACCCGAATTTGCAGCTTCTTTATGTTGTTTAGAGCTAAGTTCAATTCTAAATCTATCAAAATGAATTTCCATTTCATTAATAGTGCCTAAAACTTTACTATCAATAATTTGCTTAACGGTTTTAAAATCGCTGTCCCATCTACGATTTTGATACACCGAGATTATTTTATTTTGTTGTGCAGCCAATTGTTTTAGTGTTACAGCTTCGGCAACCGAAGTAGTAAAAGCTTTTTCAACTACAACATGTTTATTGGCCAGTAAGGCTTTAGATGCATAATCGAAATGCGTGTAAGTAGGGGTATTTACCACCACCAATTCAATAGAACTATCGTCTAAAATTTCTTCGAAAGATTGAAAAGATTTTGTGTAAGGATATTTTTCTTGAATACTTTTTTTACTTCTTTCCCAACAACCGACCAATTCGAATTGAGGATGTAAGTGAATAAATGGCGCATGAAAAACTTTTCCACTCATGCCATAAGAAAGTAAAGCTGTTTTAATTTTTCTCATATATCAATACCATCTTCCAAAGAAGAATATTTTATTTCAAAGTTCTTTTCTAAAAAAATAATAAGCAAATAAATATAGCAGCCAATACACAAATTAAATCAACCAATAACATGGTAGATAGTGTGTATCGCGTATTTTTAATTTTAATACTTCCAAAATAAACTGCAATAACATAAAAAGTGGTTTCGGCAGCACATTGAAAAACAGACGATAATCTTCCGGTAAAAGAATCGGCACCATAAGTTCGCATAGCATCAATTAAAAATCCTCTGGAACCTGCGGCATTAAAGGGTCGCAGAATAGCAATAGGCAATGCATCTACAATTGGTTTTTGAACGCCAATGGCTAAAAACAATTTTCCGATATAAGAGGTAATTATTTCAAAAACGCCACTGTTTCTAAATAAAGAAATGGCAACCAACATGCCTAAGATATAAGGAAAAATAGTTTTGCCGGTTTTTAAACCATTATATGCACCATCAACAAAAGAAGAAAAAATATTTTTTCCATTGGTTTCAAAATATTTTTCTTTCGTAAAACTATATACCACAATGCTAAGAATGATGCCCAATAAAATAACATTAGAAATATTATTGGTAAAATGATTTTTGGCAATTAAATCCAATCGGGTAATATATACCAATAGTGCGGCAATAATGGCAACAATGCTGCTTAATGAAAGTAATAATGCAGTGCTTTTAAAATTTATTCTTTGCCTAACACCTACAATTATTAAAGCCGCAACGGTGCCCACAAACGAAGTAATAATACAGGGCAGCATTACATCGGCGGGGTTTTGTGCATTTTGTGCTGCACGATAACCAATGATGGAAGTTGGAATTAAAGTTAATCCGGCAGCATGTAAACACATAAACATAATTTGCGAATTACTGGCTTTATCTTTATCCACATTAATTTCTTGTAAACTTTCCATAGCTTTTAAACCAAAAGGTGTTGCTGCCGAATCTAATCCTAAAAAATTGGCTGCAAAGTTTAACATCATATACGAAATAGAAGGATGATTGGCGGGCACTTCGGGAAAAATTTTAATAAAAACCGGACTTAAAAAGGCAGCTAATTTTTCTGATGCACCGGAATCTATCAATAGTTGTAAAATGCCTGAAAAGAAAGACAGGTAAGCAATTAAAGGCAACAATAAATCGAAAATAGTATTTTTAGCCGTAGGTAAAATGCCATCAGTAGCTTGTTTGCCAACAGCAATTTTTACAATTTTATTATCGAGTATAAATAAAGAATCGGCTTTTGCATAACGGTGATCTTTGGCTTTTTGTAAAGTATCTTGTAAAAAAGGAGAGAGCTTATTGAGGTATACTTCTTTTTTAATAAGTGGATCATCTTTTTTACCATTCACTACAAAATCAATCGAGTAAGAAGCACCTGAAAAAAGTAATGCCAAAATATAAGCAATAGAAACAATAATTATTGATAACCAAAATCTGCTTAATGCCATGAGGTAAGTTTATGAAAGCAATTTATTTCATGTTGATGATACCTGAAAGTTTTATTTATGCCATAAAAAAAATCCTCATGTTTACTATGAGGATTTTTTTACAATTGTATCTTTTTTATCCGGCAACTTGTTTTCGAATAATATTTAAAGCACCACCGGCTTTAAACCATTCAATTTGCTGATTATTGTAAGTATGATTTGCCAAAATTTCTTCTTTGCTACCATCGTTATGTGTTAATATTAAAGTTAGTGGTTGCCCCGGTGTAAATGATGTTAAACCTACTACATCAATAGTATCATCTTCTTTAATTTTATCGTAATCGGCTTTGTTGGCAAATGTTAGTGCCAGCATACCTTGTTTTTTGAGGTTGGTTTCGTGAATACGAGCAAAAGATTTGGTAAGTACTACGCGAACACCGAGATGGCGTGGTTCCATAGCCGCATGTTCTCTTGAACTACCTTCTCCATAATTTTCATCACCTACAACAATGGTTCCAATGCCTGCAGCTTTATAAGCACGTTGTGTAGCCGGAACAGTACCATATTCGCCTGTTAACTGATTTTTGATATTGTCTGTTTTTTCGTTGAAAAAGTTCACGGCACCAATTAGCATGTTATTCGAAATATTATCTAAATGGCCTCTAAATTTTAACCATGGACCAGCCATTGAAATATGATCGGTAGTACATTTTCCTTTGGCTTTAATTAATAATTTTAATCCTTTTAAATCAGTTCCTTCCCAAGCTGCAAAAGGATCTAATAATTGTAAGCGATTAGAAGTAGGAGATACTTCAACAACAACATGGCTTCCATCTTCTGCAGGAGCTTGGTAACCTGCATCTTCAACGGCGAAACCTTTAATTGGTAATTCATCGCCACTTGGCGGATCTAATTTAACTTGTTCTCCTTTTTCGTTGGTTAAGGTATCGGTTAATGGATTAAAACCCAAATCGCCTGCAATGGCTAATGCAGTTACAATTTCAGGACTTGCTACAAACGCATAAGTATTTGGATTACCATCGGCACGTTTTGCAAAATTTCTGTTGAATGAATGAACAATGGTATTTTTTTCTTTTTTCTCGGCACCCATTCTGTCCCACATACCAATACAAGGGCCGCATGCATTGGTAAATACTTTGGCACCAATTTGATTGAAAATATCTAAAAATCCATCGCGATGAATTGTGTAACGAATTTGTTCGCTGCCCGGGCTAATTGTAAATTCTGCTTTAGCTTTTAAATCTTTTGCAGAAACTTGTTTTGCTAAACTAACGGCACGAGAAATATCTTCATAAGAACTATTAGTACAAGAACCAATTAAACCAACTTCTACTTTTGTTGGCCATCCGTTGGCAGCAGCCACTTCTTTCATTTTAGAAATAGGCGTTGCTAAATCGGGGGTGAATGGTCCGTTTAAATGTGGTTCTAATTCATTCAAATTAATTTCAATTACCTGATCGAAATATTTTTCGGGATGTGCATATACTTCTGCATCGGCGGTTAAATATTCTTTAATACCATCGGCTAATTCGGCAACATCGGCACGACCGGTAGCTTTTAAATATCTACTCATACTTTCATCATATCCAAAAGTAGAAGTAGTGGCTCCAATTTCGGCACCCATATTACAAATGGTTCCTTTTCCTGTGCAGCTCATGCTGGTAGCACCTTCTCCAAAATATTCAACAATGGCACCGGTACCACCTTTTACAGTTAATATGCCTGCTACTTTTAAAATAACATCTTTAGGAGCAGTCCAACCACTTAGTTTTCCTGTAAGTTTAACGCCAATTAATTTAGGCCATTTTAATTCCCAAGGCAAACCGGCCATTACATCGCAAGCATCGGCACCGCCTACACCAATGGCAATCATACCCAAACCTCCGGCATTAACTGTATGAGAGTCTGTGCCAATCATCATTCCGCCGGGGAAAGCATAATTTTCCAAAACAATTTGATGAATGATACCCGCACCCGGCTTCCAAAAGCCAATACCATATTTATTAGAAACGGAAGCTAAAAAATCGTACACTTCTTTACTTTCGTTATTGGCAAAAGCTAAATCTTCGTTAGCACCATTTTTAGCAGTAATAAGATGATCGCAATGAACGGTAGAAGGAACGGAAACTTGGGGTCTGCCGGCTTGCATAAATTGCAATAAGGCCATTTGTGCAGTTGCATCTTGCATGGCAACACGGTCTGGTGCAAAATCGACATAACTTTTAGCTCGTTCAAAATTTTGTACAGATTGGTTGGCGTGTAAATGGGCAAAAAGAATTTTTTCTGCAAGGGTTAAAGGTTTATTTAAAGCAGTACGAACTGCATCAACTTTTTGGGGTAATTGTTGGTAAACCTTTTTAATCATTTCAATGTCGAATGCCATGGTTGTTGGTTTAAAATTTATTAAATAAATACTATTTATGTTAGTAAAAGTTGGTATTTGTTAACTTTTACCGAAGAGGCATTATCATTTATTGCACCTGCTATGGTAGTCAGTTATATGTATCAATTTAATCAACGAGAAGTCGTTTTTCAATTCATGCATTATTAACTGCGCTGCGAATTTAAGGCAAACAAAGGCTTAAAAAAACTCTTTTAAACTTTTCTTAGCTTGTTTTGTTATAACTTGCATCAACATTATGATACCTTACTACAACTAAACCATTTTTATGCAAAAAATAAGAGAATACTTAGAAATGCATGCATTTGGGGTTTGTGCTGCATTGGGCGATAAATTGGGTATTGCAACCTCCAGAATTAGAATGTGGTTTATTTACATATCATTTTTAACCATGGGTTCTCCGGTTATTATTTATATGATTTTGGCATTTATGCTGAAAATTAAGCATTATATAACAGCAGCTAAACGAAACCCATTCTGGAATTTATAACCTATTACAATAATGATTCTATTCAATTATCCGATTGATATTCTTAGCTAATTAAAATAGCTTTTCGGATAATTATTGTTTTTGATAATCTGATTTAATATTATCAGTTTGTTAGATTTTTTTCAACTATCGCTTGTTAGCTTTAAATAAAATAAAAAATTAGTTGGAACATATTTAATGCTTTTTTACATTTGCAACCGTTATGAAGATATTAGCAAATACATTCTTTTATTTTTTCTTTTATTTCTACTTTAAAAACAGTAGCCGGGTTGTATTTGCAAAACAGTAATTAAAAAACAAAAATCAGCATACAGTCCCGGCACAAAAGCCGGGATTTTTTTATTATGGCAGTTAAAGTTTCCATACAAGGTTATGAAGGCAGCTTTCATCAAATGGCTGCAAGACAATTTTATGGCAAAGAAACAGAAGTAATATCCTGTGCCACTTTTAGAGAAGTAATTAAAATTGCTTCAAACAAAAAGGAAAGCAATGGTGGTGTAATGGCTATTGAAAATTCTATTGCCGGCAGTATTTTGCCCAATTATACTTTATTGCAGAAAAGTAATTTAAAAATTATTGGCGAAGTATATCTGCCAATAAAACAACATTTATTGGTCAATCCGGGTGTGTGTTTAGAAGATATTAAAGAAGTGCATTCGCACCACATGGCCATTCAGCAGTGTATGGAGTATTTAGATAAATTTAATTGGAAGCTGGTAGAAACTGAAGATACCGCATTAAGTGCCAAACATATTCAGCAGCATAAAAGCAAACATATTGCAGGTATTGCCGGAAAATTGGCAGCCGAATTATTTCAATTAACCATTATTGCCCCCAATATACATACCCAAAAAAATAATTATACTCGATTTTTGATACTGCAACGCAACGAGGAAGCAATGCTAATACATGATGCCAATAAAGCATCTGTTAACTTCGAAACAGATCATTCACGAGGTAGTTTAGCCAAAGTATTAACCAAAATTGCCGAAGGTGGAATTAATTTAAGTAAACTGCAAAGCTTTCCTATTGCAGGAACTAATTTTAAATACAGCTTTCATGCCGATATGGAATTTGAAAATTTACATCAGTTTAATACTGTATTAGAAGCAATTAAACCATTAACTGCTCAGATTAAAGTTTATGGAGCATATAAAAACGGAAAAGAGTTATAAAATGCAAACAACAAAACGATTAGAAGGTATTGGTGAATATTATTTTTCTCAAAAACTGAGAGAAATAGATGAACTAAATAAACAAGGAAAAAATATTATTAATCTTGGAATTGGCAGCCCCGATTTACCACCTCATCCCGATGTAATTAAAGTATTACAGGAAGAAAGTGCTAAACCCAATGTGCATGCCTATCAATCCTACAAAGGATCTCCGGTATTACGAAATGCTATCAGTAATTGGTATAAAACATGGTACAATGTAACCTTAAATGCCGATACCGATATTTTGCCATTAATGGGAAGTAAAGAAGGAATTATGCATATCTGCATGACGTATTTTGAAGAGGGAGTAGGTGTGTTGGTGCCCAATCCGGGATACCCAACGTATACCAGTGCTGTAAAACTTTCCGGAGCAACACCACTTTATTATGAATTAAAAGAAGAAAATAAATATCATCCCAACTTTATAGAATTAGAAAATATTATTAAAGAATATACGCAATTAAATTCCAAAGGAGTTAAGGCAATTTTTCTCAATTATCCGCACATGCCAACAGGGCAATTACCCGAAAAAGATTTTTTTATAGCGATAGTTGCATTTGCTAAGAAAAATAATTTATTGCTTATACACGATAACCCATATAGTTTTATTTTAAATGATGAACCACATAGTTTATTAGAAGTGGAAGGGGCAAAAGATGTTGTATTAGAACTAAATTCTTTAAGCAAATCGGCTAATATGGCCGGATGGCGAGTAGGAATGTTATGTGCCAATAAACAACATATTGATGAAGTATTACGCTTTAAAAGTAATATGGATAGTGGTATGTTTCTTCCGCTGCAACTCGCTGCTGCTAAAGCTTTAAGCTTAGATAAAGATTGGTATAATAGTATCAATAAAATATATAGCGAAAGAAGAAAGAAGGTTTTTGAGTTATTAGATTTATTGAATTGTGTGTATTCAAAAGATCAGGTGGGCATGTTTGTTTGGGCAGCTATTCCTTTCAATTACAAAAATGGGTATCAATTAAGCGATGAAGTGTTATATAATGCGAATGTATTTATTACGCCCGGCGGAATTTTTGGAACTGCCGGCGATAAATATATTAGAGTAAGTTTATGCGGAAGCATAGAAAAATTTGAAGAAGCAATACAAAGAATTAAATGCCTCCCCAACCCCTCCAAAGGAGATGCTTAGAGCGGCTTTGATTTAAATATTTGGGAAGATGAAAAATTAAAGATGAGTATGATTAATAAACAATACAAAGGATTAAATGCCTCCTCAACTCCTCTAAAGGAGAGGCTTAGAGTGGCTTTCATTTAAATATTTGGGAAGATGAAAAATTAAAGATGAGTATGATTAATAAACAAAATAAAAAATTAAACGATTCTTCAATCCCTCCTTTGGAGGGTGGGGAGGCTGTTTTATGTATTGTAGGCGTAGGTTTAATTAGCGGCTCATTTGCATTGGCAATGAAAAAATATGGATTTGTAAAAAATGTAATTGGGGTTAGCAGAACCAAAGCCAGTGAAATAAAAGCATTGGAGTTGGGATTAATTGATGAAGCTCTGCCATTGGAAGAAGCAATTAAAAAAAGCGATTTAATTTATGTGGCTATACCGGTTGATGTAACAGTGCCTATCATGCAACAAATAATGGATGCTGTTACCGATAACCAAATAGTAGTAGATGCAGGCTCTACTAAATTTGTTTTGTGCGAAGCAATGAAGAACCATCCCAAAAGAAAACAATTTGTAGCTTCTCATCCAATGTGGGGAACGGAGTATAGCGGTCCGGAAGCCGCTGTAGATAATGCTTTCACCGGAAGAGCTTGTGTGATTTGTGAAAAAGAAAAAAGCGATAAAAACCTTGTGGCAAAAGTTGAAAAAATATATACAACATTAGGAATGAACTTGGTATATATGGAGGCTGCTGCTCACGATATGCATGCTGCTTATGTAAGCCATATTTCACATATTACCTCGTTTGCATTAGCCAATACGGTATTAGAAAAAGAAAAAGAAGAAGATGCTATTTTTCAATTAGCCGGAGGTGGTTTTGAAAGTACTGTTCGGTTGGCAAAAAGTAATCCTGCTATGTGGGCACCGATATTTATGCAAAACAGAGAAAATGTATTGGATGTTTTAAATGAACATATTTCTCAATTAAGAAAATTTAAAAGT
>JAKAJX010000267.1 GCA_021824855.1 Bacteroidota bacterium
TTGCATGAATATTGTTTTTAAATTGTATTCCTACACCAAATGTGGTAGTTAACTGAAATTTTTTTATGAATGATGTATTATAAAAGTATAATTGCCGAGTATTATCTGCAATTAGCCAGTTATTGAATAGTAAAAATTCTGTGTTAATTCCTGTAAAAAAGTACCAATTTTTATTGTGTTTAGCATTAATATAGTAGTTAAATAAAAATGGAATTTTTATGGTGTGAGCATAATTAATAACAGTATTATTTTTTCCTGTATTGAAAAAATAATTCGAAGTGCCTAAAGTACTATCCACTCTATCTCCTGCGGTTTGGCTATTTTGTTGATAGCTATAAGTAGCGCCGGTTAAAAACGACCAATGCCGGTTGATTGTTTGTTCAATTAAAACGCCTGCATCTAAATGAAATCCTTTATTTTGATTACTAATATTTGTTGTGGTTTGTGGCGGCAATATTGCCCCAGTTGCACCTGAATTATAGTTTATGCTGGCTGCTGAAGAATATCCGGGCAAAATAGTATTTACCGATAATAAACCAGCGTTAATAGTCCAAAACCATTTTCTTTTTGCAACAACTTTTTTAGGTATATAGTTATTGGATTGGGCATTAGATGAATCTGGATTTTTAATTCCAAGATTGGATGTAATAAGTTCTTTATTAAAATCAATCAACTTTATTTTTTCAGCATCTACAATAATAGTAGGAGTATATAATTTTTCTTCAGTTGCCTGTGTATTATTGTTTGTAATTGCAACCGATAAATTATTCTCATTGTTGTTGAAAGGAAATATACTTTTTGTTGAAGGAAAATCTTTTTGAGCAACTTTTTTTACTGCTGTTTTATTTTCTTTCTGTTTTGGTAGAGATGTAGTTTGTTTCTTTTCTACTATTGTTGGTACATTATTTTCATTAAGTGTTGTAACTGAATTTTTATCTCTTTTTTGTAATTGCACTGTTGTAGTGTTGTAGTTTGCTTTGTGTTGAGTTAGTAATATTGTTTGCCAAATAATAAAGCTACTAATGAAGCCCATTAGAGAAAACCACCACCAAAAAGCACCTCTATATGTGCGTTGCGGATGTAAAGCTTTTTCAATATCTTCCCAAATTTGCGGTGAAGGTTCAATGCTAAAATTGCTTAATTTTTTTTCAATATTATTTTCAAATTCCTTTTGCATTATCTTTTATATTGAGTACTTCATTATTTTTTAAATCTTGAATTAAGATTGCTCTTGCTCTGCTGTATTGACTGCGAATGGTGTTAATATTTAATTTTAGTAAATCGCATACTTCACTGTATTTATATCCTTCTATTGCAATAAGGTTAAAAACAATTTGATAGTTGCCGGGCAATTGCCGTATGGTTTCTACAATATCTTGTGCTTCTAATTTTATTTCAGGATTATCATCACTTACCGCATGAAGTAAAATATCATCATTTATCATTTCCTTTTTATAGCGTTTATGTTTATTGATATAAGTTATTGCTGTATTAATCATTATTCTTCTTATCCAACCACCTAATTCTCCTTCATTTTTATATTGATGGATATTGGTAAATACTTTTATAAACCCTTCTTGCAAAACATCTTCGGCATCTTCTAAACTTTTGGTATAGCGATAGCATAACCCCAGCATTTGTGCAGCATATTGCTGATACAATAAATACTGAGCATCTTTTTTTCCGGCAATGCATTTCTTAATTAACTCTTCTTTGTTCATTGGCTATGCTCTAATTACAATGACTAAGCTATTACGGTTTTCATTGCAAATGGCAACAAAAGTTGATAAAATAGTTTGGCAGAATATTTTCTGACATTTCTTTGAAGAAGAATATTGATAGGTTTAGAATGGGCAATTGCTCTTTTCCATCTTTCCTATACTTTTGCCGAATGCAACCGATAACTTCTTTTTTAGAGGGAAAACTATTAGTGTTTGATAAGCCATTACGTTGGACTTCCTTCGATTTGGTAAAAAAAGTGCGAATTCTTACTAAAGTTTCTAAAGTTGGGCATGCAGGAACTTTAGATCCGTTGGCTACAGGTATTTTAATTGTTTGTACCGGAAAGTTCACTAAAAAAATTAATGAATATATGGGAATGGAAAAAGAATATACCGGCACTTTTACCATTGGCTGTACAACGCCTACCTACGATTTAGAAAGTGAACCTATCAATTTTACCGATATAAGTGCCATTACCGAAGAACAAATTTATGCTGCAACAAAAAAGTTTATTGGCAATATATGGCAAGTACCGCCTCAGCATTCTGCTATAAAAAAAGATGGAAAGCCTTTATACTTATCGGCCAGAAAAGGAATTGAAGTAAAAGTTGACCCAAGACCTGTAACTATTAAAAGTTTTGAAATTACAGCAATTGATTTGCCAATTATTCATTTTAAAGTTGTTTGTTCAACCGGAACGTATATAAGAAGTTTAGCCCATGATTTTGGAAACGAACTGCAAGTTGGTGCTTATTTAAGTAGCTTATGTAGAACAAGAATTGGTAACTTTTGTATGGAAGATGCAATGAGTATTGAAGGGTTTGAAAATGACATTAAACAAATGCGATTATTATTAAACGAATAATGGCTACCAATAAAATTATCATCAGTAAAGAAATATTTAGCCACTTATATATTTTAAAAAGGTAAATTAATACCAAACTGAAAAGCCCAATTATTCACTTCCACACCATTAAATCTTTTTTCTACCCATTTTAAATTTCTCAAATCGGCCCAACCATCATTATATTGTCTGGCAGGGTCTTTTAATTTATAGCCAAAATCAAATCGTAATAAAAAATAAGATAAATCAAATCTTAAACCTGTACCAACGCCAATGGCTAAATCTTTTCCTAATCTTGATAAATCGAAAGAAGCATTTGGATTAGTAGGATCTGCTTTAATATTCCATATATTACCCATATCGGCAAATAAAGCACTGCCAATTTTTACCGAACTAAAATTCCAAATTATAAAACGGTATTCTATATTAGCTTCTAATGCCATATCTCCAAAGCGATCGGTGTAACCGGTAGGATTAATTGTATCGCTGGCAATAGATGATCCTAAACCTAATTGACGAAGATTCCATGCTCGCATACTATTGGGGCCACCTAAAAAATATTGTTTAAAAGCCGGAATTGATTTGCCTGAAGTAGGTATGCCGGCACCAGCAAAAAATCTTGCAGCAAGCTCACTTTTTTTCTGTTTATGCGAAAAAATAAACTCCGATTCGAACTTGGCATAATCGAATATTTGATCGTTTATTTTGCTGAACAAGGATAGTAATAGTCCGGATTCTTCAGCATAAAAGCGAACACTATAGCTATTGTTAACATTTTTCTTACCTACAAAAACTCTGGAAAGTTGAATATTACTTCCTACAACATTTCCATTTCTGATAGAGTTTCGTAAAAACGGATAACTAACAAAGGCATTAATCAATCCGGTCAAGGTATCTACTTTGTATAATTCAATATTTAGGGGTTTATATGCCCATGCCCATCCTGCGGTGTTTTTGCTCCATTCATAGCCCCAACTACCAACAAATGATCTTAATCGGTAATAATCTTTTCTGTCGTAATAAGTACCACTTACCGAAAATAAAGTTCTTTTATTATTCAGGTTATTTAAGTAACTCCAATTTTTAAATGGCTGAATAAGTTTTGGAAAAATATAGGTATGAGAAAGTGTAACCTGAAAACTTTGTAATAACGAGTTGGAAATGGTATCGGTATTAGAAATAAAACTTAGTTCGGTTCCTATGCGTAAATTGGTAACAGATTGTATGGCTTGTTTCCAAACATTTCTATTGCGATAAGTGAAATTGGTAGAGATACCAAATAAGCTTCCTGCCGTAAAATCTCCGGTATTTCTGCTTCCTTCTAAATCAACCGAAAAGTTTTGTTTAACAGAAGGCACCAAAAAGTAATAAAGGTTTAGCGAATCTTTATTAGTAGGAATAATGCGTGCATCGGTTTGTTGCCATGCACCAATTCGGCTAAGTGAATTTAATGTTTTATAAAAATCTGTTTCATTATATAAATTGCCATTATGTAAATAGGTATATTCTTTTAGAGGGCGAGATACAAATTTTCCTGCTTTGTATCGCATAATTATATTTTTACTTTTTTCCTCTTTAAAATTCGATTGTGTAATTAAGCTATCGGGTATATCGGATAATTTTGTTTCGGGGTAGAAATAAGTTTTTGCAACAAAGTATTGATTAAGTTTAGACGAATCTTTAAACGGTTTCTGTTTAATAACAATATCCCATTTTGGGTTTTCTCTTTTATTTTTTGCAGCTTCTGCAATTAATTTATTTAGTTCAATAGGGTCGAGTGTAAGCGGTAATAATTGGGTATCGGTTGTATCGGTTAAGGCAAATAAATCATCCCTCGAAAATTTATAATATCCCTTATCTCTATACAAATTGGTTAATCTATCTAATTCATTACTAATATTTTGTTTGCTAAAAACAGTACCTTTTTTTAATAGGCTTTTGGTTTTATTATAATCGGCAATTTTTTGCATGGTAGAATCTAATAGGGTATAAGCAGTAGAATCGATAGTAACATTTTTGCCGGGTTGTATATTCATTAAAACAGTTGCTCTTATTTGGTCGGGAATAATTTTTGATGGATGAAATATTTTATTCCATAATCCAAGATGTCCAATTATTGTATCAAATTTTGGAACAGAGTCTTTAATTATGGCATAATAATAACCTTGCGAATTAAGATAGCCCGACATTAATTTTTTAGTACGAATAATATTTCTTTCATCAAATATTGGTGGATTTTTGATTACATAAAAAAACCATAATTTTTGTAGTTTGGGTATTTTTAAGCTATCATCCCAATAATTTTCTAAATCGGCTGTTAAGCGTTTTTTCTCATCTTTGATAAGATTACCATTTACAGTAATTTCGGTGTTATAAATAAAAGGTTTATCAATAGGGGCTTTTTTAACAGTGGTACACGAAATAAAAAAAACTATCGTTGCTAAAGCCGATATAAAAAATTTAATGAATGTTTTTCTGGTACAATACATAATCTATGCTAAGTCGTAATGAGGTCAAATATATTCAATCTTTGTGCCACAAAAAACAAAGGCAACAAGAAGGGGTATTTATTGCTGAAGGGCCAAAAATTATTAAGGAAATATTGTTATCCGATTATAGGATAATAAAAATATATGCCATACAGGCTGAAGCCGAACATTATTCTACCTCTCATTCCAATGTGGTGGCAATTACTGAAAATGAACTAAAAAATATAAGTGTATTACAAACACCCAATAAAGTATTGGCTTTAGTAGAGCAAAAAAAAGAAGAAGAACAAATTGATTTACATAATCAATGGACATTGATGTTAGATGATATACAAGACCCCGGCAATTTTGGAACTATTATTAGAATTGCAGACTGGTTTGGAATTAAAAATATTATTTGCAGTAATGGTACTGCCGATTTGTATAATCCTAAAGTAATTCAAAGTACTATGGGTAGTTTTACCCATGTAAATATTTTTTATAAAGATTTAAAATCTTTTTTGCAAAACAATGTTATTGCTGTTTACGGGGCTGTTTTAAATGGAACAAATATTTTTTCGGTTAATAAAAATAAGGAAGGAATAGTATTGATAGGAAATGAAGGCAAAGGGATAAATAAAGAATTGCAGCAATTTATTAATCAGCCTGTAACTATACCCAAAATAGGTAATGCAGAATCCTTAAATGCTGCCATTGCAACAGGTATTATTATTTCGCAATTATTGAGTATTGGTTAATTATCTAAATTGAATTGCTTTAACCGGTTGAATATTTTTTATCAATATGGTTGGAATAATTAATGAAATAAAGCAAACTATTGAAGTAACCAAACATATTAACAATACTTGCCACCACACAATTTGTACAGGAGCTATAGAAACATAATAATTCGATTCGTCTAATTTTAATAAGCCAAAATATTGTTGCAGCCAACATAGCAATAATCCGCCTATTAAGCCAATGAGTACACCAATAATGGCAATAAAAGTAGCTTGGTATAAAAATATTTTTTGTAAGGTGCTGTTGTTTGTTCCAATAGACTTTAAAATGCCTACCATTCTTGTTCTTTCCAATACCAATATTAGTAAGCAAGTAATTAAATTAATAATAGCCACTACAGACATAATAATGAAAATTACATTTCTGTTTACATCTTGTACATTCAGCCAATCGAAAATATTTGGATAAACATCTTTAATACTTTCACTTAGCCAAATATTGGGTAATTGTTTAAGCAATTGTTTATTAATAGTATCTAATTGTGTGTAGTTATTCAAAAAAACTTCATATCCACCAATTTCATTGGGTTGCCAATCGCTTAATCTTCTTATTAATCGTATATCGCCAATGGCAAAAAGTTTATCGTACTCTTCAATGCCGGTTTTATATATTCCCGCAACAATTAATTTTCGGTAGTTAGCAGTTTCTTGGGTGGGTGAAATAAAATAGATAGTAATGGTATCGTTAACTTTTATTTTTAAAGCTAAAGCAATAGGCAGTGGTAAAATAATTTCTTTGCTGTATAAGCTATCATTAAAATTAATCCATCTGCCTTGTTGTATAAATTGCTTCAATTGTGTACTATCATACTGTTTATCTATGCCTTTAAATAATATTCCTTCAATTGCCTTATTCTTTTCAATAACACCACTTTTAGTAGCAAAAATTTGTACTCTTTTTACAGCAGGTTGGTGTTGTAAAATATATTCAACAGTATCATTTCTTTTAATAGGCGATTCCTCGGCAATTAGCGATTTGCCTGCTTCGTATTGTTGAACCCGAATATGCCCCCAAAAGCTAAAAACCTTTTCGGCAATTGTTTTTTGAAATCCATTTACAAAAGAAATTGTTACTATCATTGCTGCTACACTTACGGCTGTTGCTGCAATAGATAAGCGTATAATAAATCTAGAAAAAGATTTTTTTCTGTTAAAAGCTATTCGTTTTGCTATTGTAAAAGAAAAGTTCAATATAAAATTTTTTGTAACCCTCAAATCTACATGCAAGAAGTAATACAGCAAAACGATTTAAAAGAAATTGTATGTTTATTGTATGAAACAGATCATTCTATTAATAGGTAGCATAACAATTGGCAGTATGTTAAAGGCACAAGCTTTAACCGATAGTATATATATGCCTTCTATTAAAACCATTAAATTCTTTCAGCAAAATAATCAGGAAAGCTTGCCTGTTATTCGGTTACATTCGTCTGATTTAGTAGAATTACATTTCGATGATTTGGATGGGGTTGTTAAAAACTACTACTACACATTTCAACTATGTAATGCCAATTGGGAAGCTGCTGATATAAGTAGTTTCGATTACATACAAGGTTATCAGCAAATGATGATTTCTCAATACCGTATTTCATCTATATCGCAAGTAAAGTATATTCATTACATGGCATTGCTTCCGGAAAATAATTATATACCAATAAAAAGTGGCAATTATTTGTTGAAAGTGTATTTAAATGCCGATTTAACACAATTAGCATTTACCAAAAGATTTTTTGTTGTTGATAGCAAAGTAAATCTATCCACACAGTTTTCGCAGCCAATTGATAATGCGTTAATGTACACGCATCAAAAAATTCAGTTTACACTTAATACAAGAGCATTAAGTTTATATAATCCTCAACAACAAATAAAAGTTGCCATATTACAAAACAATAGGTGGGATAATGCTTTAACCGATTTTCAGCCAACATTTATTAGAAACAATATTTTAGAATATAGTGGAGAAGATGGATATCTTTTTCAAGGTATGCGAGAGTTTAGATGGGCTGATTTACGAACTTTTATTTTTCAAACGGAAAGAGTTGATTCTGTAAATAAAAAACTACTTCCCATTGATATATATTTAAAGCCCGACATATCGCGAAGTAGAAGCGGATATTTAACCATGAATGATTTAAACGGCAGTTATGAAGTAAGCACTACAGAAGCCGAAAATCCATGGTGGCAGGGCGATTACGCCAATGTACATTTTACCTATTTGCCCAATAATCAAACTCCTTTTGAAGACAAAGATTTGTACATGGTAGGAGAACTTACAGGTAATGCATTAACCAAAGAAGCTAAAATGAAGTATAATGAAGAAAAAGGGGTGTACGAAAAAATTTTATTATTAAAACAAGGCTATTATAATTATGCTTATGTTACTAAAAACAAAAATGATGCTTCAGCAAAAGCAGACGCATCATTAACCGAAGGTAACTTTTGGGAAACAGAAAATAATTATACCATTTTAGTGTATTACCGTTCGGTAGATGGCCGATATGATGAATTAGTAGCCGTTACAACATTTAATACAAGAAATGGTACAAGCTTATAAAAAATTGTTAAGCTGATTATTAAAAAAATCATCGTGTTTAATTTCTTTCATTCCCTTACTTTTGCAGCCGGCAGGTCTTACACGACCAGCTCCTGCTGAACCTCCCCAGGGTAGGAATACAGCAAGGATAAGCGGTTGTAGCGGTGCGATGTGAGTAGCCTGCCTTTTTTATTTAATATTTCTACTATGAAATTTTTTATTGATACAGCTAACTTATCTCAAATAAAGGAAGCCAATGATTTAGGAATTTTAGATGGAGTTACTACTAATCCTTCCTTAATGGCTAAAGAGGGTATTAAAGGTAACGATGCGGTAATTCAGCATTATAAAACCATTTGTGAAATGGTGAATGGCGATATTAGTGCTGAAGTGATTTCTACAGACTTTGCAGGAATTATAGAAGAAGGAAAAAAACTTGCAGCTATTCATAAAAACATTGTAGTAAAAGTACCCATGATTAAAGAGGGTATTAAAGCTATAAAATGGTTTACCGATAATGGCATTAAAACTAATTGTACGTTAATTTTTTCTGCCGGTCAAGCAATTTTGGCAGCTAAAGCAGGTGCCACTTATGTTTCACCATTCATCGGCAGAATTGATGACAGCAGTTGGGATGGCGTTCAGTTAATTGAGCAAATTGCCAACATTTATGCTGTACAGGGTTTTAAAACAGAAATTTTAGCAGCATCTATTCGTAATGCATTGCATATTGTTAAGTGTGCCGAAGCCGGAGCCGATGTTTGTACTTGTCCTTTAGATTCTATTTTAGGATTATTGAAACATCCATTAACCGACATTGGATTGGCTAAATTTTTAGAAGACGCAAAAAAGTTTGCATAAACAGCAATTGATATATTTTTAAATGCATAAAGCAGCTCGTATTGAGCTGCTTTATAGTTTTTGTTCATCCTTATATTTGTAACGTGTTACCGGCATCATTTTTATCATCATTACAAAATGTAAAAGGCTTTAATAATAATTCCTTCGAGGCAATACATGCGTCTGGAGAACAAGTAACTTCTATTCGAATTAATCCTGCAAAATGGACTTTGGATACGAATAGATTTCTAAATAATTCTGTTTCAATTTCACCCGAAAATGCTGTTCCATGGTGTAAGCACGGATATTATTTACCCGAACGACCATCATTTACACTCGACCCATTATTGCATGCAGGTGCTTATTATGTGCAAGAGGCCAGCAGTATGTTTTTATGGCAAATGTTAGAACAACTAATTCCAAGTACAACCAATAAAAAAGTATTAGATATTGCTGCTGCACCAGGTGGAAAGTCTACCTTACTGGCTTCTTATTTTTCCGATGGATTGGTAATTGCCAATGAAGTAATTAAAGCACGAGCAGCAGTTTTAGTTGAAAATTGTACAAAATGGGGCAGTAATCATGTTATTGTAACTAATAATGATCCGGCACATTTTCAATCGTTAAAAAATTATTTTGATTTAATAGTTATTGATGCTCCGTGTAGCGGAAGTGGATTATTTAGAAAAGATAGTACTGCAATTAATGAATGGAGTGCCGAAAATGTAAAACTTTGTAGCCTTCGTCAGCAAAGAATTGTAGCCGATGTATTGCCTGCTTTAAAAAAAGATGGCATTTTAATTTATTCTACTTGTTCCTACTCACCTCAAGAGAATGAGGATATTTTAGATTGGATGATTGAAAATTATCAACTATCGAGTATGGCATGTAATCTTTTACCCGAATGGAATATTGTTGAAAACATATCTACCAAACATGGGGCAACTGGCTATAGATTTTATCCCGATAAATTAAAAGGAGAAGGTTTTTTTATTGCGGCATTTAAAAAAGATTTTTTGTCTGAGAATGCCTATTTAAAAGAACAAGAATTAGCATATCCTTCTAAAAAAGAATTACAAGTATTACAATCATTTTATCCTTATGCCGAGCATGGTGCGATATTTAAGCAAAACAATTTGTATAGATTAATAAATAAGGAATGGATGCATGATTTAAAGCTTATTGCAAAACATTTGTACATCAAAAAAGCCGGAACTGAAATAGGGGCGATTAAAAATACAGATGTAATTCCATCGCATGAATTGGCAGTAAGTACTTTGCCACTCGAAAATTTTACGGCAATAGAAACCGACAAAGAAACTGCCTTGCGTTATTTGAGAAAAAAGGAAATTACACTAAGCAGCAATACCGGGTGGCAATTAATACAATTTTGTGAATTGCCATTGGGTTGGGTAAAAGTTTTACCCAATCGTATTAATAATTATTATCCGAGTGAATGGAGAATTTTAAAAGATTAATTTTACTTTGTTAAACGATTTTTATGAAGAAAAGTTGTAAAGCTATATATTGGTTAATAGTATTTTTAGTGTTGCAGGTTACATTATTTGCACAAGACGATTATTTAGTTCATACTATAAAAAAGGGAGAAACATTATCGATTATTGCCAAACATTTTCATACATCTGTTGGCAGTATTATGCGTTTAAATGCAATGAATGCAAAGACTAAATTACGAATTGGACAAAAAATAAAAATTCCGGCAGAAGCCGATAATGCAAAATCGTTAATTGCTCAGCCTTTAGTTGAAAGTAAAGAAATAAAAGTTAAGGAATCTGACCCTAAAGTAAATATGCAACCATCTACATTTCATGTGGTAACCGGAAAGGAAACCTTGTGGAGTATTAGTAAGAAATATAAAACTTCAGTAGATAATTTAAAAAAATGGAATCATCTTTCAAACAATAATATTCATTCCGGTGAAAAATTAATTGTGGGTGTTGAAGCTGCTGCTGTTGCTACACACCAACCAACTTCCGAAGTAGTTCCAGTGGTTAAAACCGAATCTCAACCTCAGCAAATTTCTGTTAAAAAAGATACAGCAAGTGTTCAGTCTAATGCATCATCCACTGCCGCTACCAATAAAACAAATGAAATAACTGCTACTGCGGTAACAAATAAAAAAGAAGAAAAAACTGTTGAAGTATCGAATAATTCTAATTCAATAACAGTTGGAGAAGAAGGATTTTTTGCATCGGCATATAAAAGTACAAACAATGAAATTTCGGGAAATGCTGCAACATTTAAAACTGCCAGTGGGTGGTTAGATAAAAAGTTTTATGTGTTGATGAATAATGTAGCCGAAGGCACTATTGTTTGTGTTGCTGCGAATACTAAAAAGATATATGCTAAAGTATTAGGGCCATTACCCGATATTAAAGAAGACAATGGTTTATTATTACGTATTAGTAATGCTGCTGTTACTGCATTAGGTATTGGTAATGATAAATTTTCTGTTACAGTAAATTACTAATTGTACGCTAATAAAAAAGACTAAACCGTATACTTATAATGCTGAAAAAGTTATACAGTTTAGCCGCTTTATTTATAATTATTGCTACAGTTGATTTTCTTTTATCTTCATCATGCCAATAATTTGTTGCATGGTTTTTTCCATTCCTTCCGGACTTCCATCTAAGAAAATAACATTGCCTTTACCATATTCTGCAAAATTTTTAATGGCTTCAGTCCACATGCTAAATAAAATAACATTGGTATCTAAATTAGCACGTTTCATTTGCTCAGCAGCTTCACTCATTCCTCGTGCTACTTCTTCTCTAAATAAGGCAACACCCTGACCACGTAAGCGTGCAGCTTCTTTTTCGGCCTCTGCCGAAATTTTAATAGCATTTCCTTCGGCTTGTGCAGCTTTGGTTTTGGTAATTAATAAAGCTTGTCCTTCATTTTCTGCGGCAGCTTTTAAATTATTACTGGCAACTACTTTGCTCATGCTTTCCATAATTACCTGATCAAAAGTGATATCGTTAATTTGTAAATCTTGTAAATGATATCCCCATTCTTCGAGCGATTTATCAATTTGTTCTTTTACAAATTCAACAATTTCTCTTCGTAATAATAAAATTTCTGCTTGTTTTTTGGTTGCTACAAAACCGCGAATACTTCCTTCAACAGTTCTTATCAATGCTTGCATTAAATCTTTATCGCTAATAAATTTAAAAGCAACATTTTTAATAGTTTGTTCTTCTTGATTAATTACCGAATACAATAACATGCTTTTAAAATATACATTTGCTTGATCGAGTGTTACTGCTTGAAATTCGAGTTCTACTGAACGATTTTGTATGCTAATAGTTCTAAATACTTGTTCAATAATAGGAATTTTAAAATTTAGTCCGGGGCGTAATATGCGTTGATATTTCCCAAACAAGGTAACTACTGCAATATTACCTTGCGTAACGGTAACTAAACCGCTAAAAAAAACAAAGAGTACCAATAGTACCCACCAAAAGTGAATAATTATATCCATAAATAAAACATTTTGTGTAAGGTACAAATATTATTGTGTGCCGAGTGTTTTATAATCAATTTGTTATTGAATATTTTATTGTTAGAAATGAGATTAACTTTTTTCTTCCCAAACTTGTACCAAGTTTACCAGCATTTTTACTGCCTGCTCCATATCTTTTACACCAATCCATTCTTTTTTGCTGTGAATGGCTTGCATTCCGGTAAATAAATTAGCACAAGGCAAGCCCATAAAGCTTAATCTGCTGCCATCAGTACCTCCTCTAATGGGTTCTTTAAGAACGGTTAATCCGGTTCGGCGATAAGCTTCAGTAGCAAATTGCACAACTTGCGGATATTTATCTAATACTTCCTTCATGTTTCTGTATTGTTCTTTTATTAGAAATTGATAAGTTGCTTGCGGATAATTTAACATCACTTTTTCTGTAATACTTTTCAGTAATGCTTCATGTTTAGCAAGATTGGCGGTAATAAAATCTCTAATTATAAATTGTATTTCAACTTTCTCTGCTATTCCGTTGATATGAATGGGATGAATAAATCCTTCTCTTTTTTCTGTTTTTTCCGGGCTCAACTCTGATGGTAATAAAGCAATAATATCTGCAGCAATTTTTAAAGCATTTACCATTTTATTTTTTGCTTGCCCGGGATGTGCAATTACTCCATCAATGATAATTTGAACACCATCGGCACTAAATGTTTCATCTTCTAAAGTACCTGCTTCTCCGCCATCTAAGGTATAACCATATTGTGCATGTAGTTTCTGCAAATCTAATTTGTCAGTTCCTTGTCCTACTTCTTCATCGGGTGTAAATAAAATTTTAATAGCACCATGCTTAATTTCCGGATGTAATAATAAGTATTGAACCATATCCATAATAATGGCAACACCGGCTTTGTCATCGGCTCCCAATAAGGTTAATCCGCTTGCGGTAATAATATCGTTACCAATATGTTCTTTTAAATAAGGAAATTTTTTGGTAGAAATAGTTTGTGTAGGGTCATCGGGTAAAAATAGTTCATCTCCGGAGTAGTTTTTATGGCGAATTGGTTTAACGTGATAACCGCTGCAATCGGGTGCAGTATCAATATGACTGCAAAAGCAAATTGTTGGAACATTTTTTTCTGTTGTAGGTGCAAGTGTAGCATATACATAGCCAAACTCATCGGTATAAGCATCTGCTAATCCTAAATTCAATAATTCAGTTGTTAATAAAGCCGATAATTTTTTTTGTTTTTCTGTGGTAGGGTGTGTACTGCTGTGCGGATCACTTTGTGTATCAATTTGCACATATTGTATAAACCTTTCTGTAACTGTAAATTGGTAATTATCAAACATCGGTGTTAATTTGTAAGCAAGATAAATGAAATGAATAAAAAACCGTTCATACAACAAGCTTGGTTAAGGGCTTTATTATTTATTGTAATTGCATTTCCTATGGCAATTGCTATTGGCTTTGGAATTGATATTGTTTTAAATGGATTATATGCGTATGATTATGCAACAGGTTCTATTCCTATAGCTCAATTTTTAAAACAATACGCAACCGGTAATATTGGGTTTATTATTATCATATTAGTGTTTGTATATTGGATTGATAAGAGAACACTTCTTTCTCTTGGTTTTGTATGGAAAGGTTTTCAAACAGATGCTATTACCGGATTGGCTGTATCGATGGCTATTTTATTTATAGGTTCTTCTATTCTTGTTATTACTCAAAACCTTTACATTACTAATGCCATATTTAGTTTGCAACAATTTTTAATTGCAATAGCATTATATATTTTAGTTGCATTTAACGAAGAAATTATTTTTAGAGGATACCTATTAAGCAACTTACTTAAAAGCATGAATAGGTGGTGGGCATTAATTATTGTTTCGGTATTGTTTGCTTTATTGCATAGCCAAAATCAGCATATTAATACAATATCGTTTATTAATATATTTTTAGGAGGAATACTTTTGGGCATCAATTATGTTTATACTAAAAATTTATGGTTTAGTATCTTTTTTCACTTTGGATGGAACTTTTTTCAGGGCTCTGTTCTTGGATATAATATAAGTGGTACCGGTATAGAACAAGGCAGTAGCTTAATGCAGCAAACTACGTTGGGATCGGCTTATTTAACAGGTGGTAATTTTGGTTTTGAAGGTTCTATTTTATGCACTGTACTTATTCCGTTAATGATTATTGTTTTGTTTGTTCATTATAATAGAAAAGAAAAAAAGTTGCGGAATGGAATAGTATAAAAATAATCCTGCTATAAAATAATACAGCAGGA
>JAKAJX010000225.1:0-806 GCA_021824855.1 Bacteroidota bacterium
AAAAAAATACCACATCATTGCATTATAAAAGGCGATGCCAAATATGCAAGTATTGCAGCAGCAAGTATTTTAGCAAAAACATATAGAGATGATTTTATGAATAACTTGCATAAAGAATATCCTGAGTATCACTGGAATAAAAATAAAGGCTATGGAACCTTACAACATAGACAAGCAATTGAAAATTTTGGATTATGTAAGTACCACAGAAAGAGTTTTAATATACAACCAAAACAAATAAAGTTATTCTGAAAAAATGCCCTTCCCTTGCCTAATTATTTCATAAGGCTCATTGATACAATTGATAATAGTTGATGGAATCATTCCTCCAATACCACCATCTACAACAATATCTACCAAATTTTTAAAATTCTCATAAATCAATTCGGGATTAGTATATTCTTCTACCATTTCGCCAGGCAGCGAGGCGCTAATAATTGGATATTGCAATTCGCTTAAAATTGCTCTGGCTATATTATTATCAGGCACACGTAATCCAATAGTATTTTTTTTATTTTGCAATAATTTGGGCACTTCTTTACTTGCCGGTAAAATAAATGTAAACGGCCCCGGTAAATAACTTTTAAGCATACGATATAATGGAGTTGATATGCTTTTAGTGTATTTACTTAAATTGCTTAAATCGTAACAAATAAAACTTAGTTGAGCTTTTGATGGTTCAATATGTTTTATTAAGCAGATTCTTTCAATTGCTTTGTGTTTATAAATATTACATCCTAATCCATAAATAGTATCAGTTGGATATATAATTACGCCGCCGTCTTGCAAGCACTCGGCAATAGTTT
>JAKAJX010000225.1:816-14920 GCA_021824855.1 Bacteroidota bacterium
AACATAATAAAAGAACTAAGGTATTTTAAAATATGATGACTTGCGATGATTTTTATAAACTAAAACAGAGGCCAAATGACCTCCGTTTATGATTGCTTTGAGCAACACCTCTCAGAAAATATTTAAAGTAATTGTTTTAATAAAAAACAGCGGCTAAAAAACCGCTGTACTTACACATATAACCCCCAACGGTATTAAAATTTGGTTTACACTGTAAAATTATTGTTTACTATAACTTCAAACAATGTGAAAAACACCCATTTTTAATAGCATAATTAAAGCAATAAAAAAAAGTCAACCGGTGATTGACTTTTTATAATTTATTCGCGAAATAGAACTACGAAAATGTTATGCTATTTCCCAAACTTCTTTTCCACGTAATAATTTATCTAAATCGCCTTTACCTTTTGATGCGATAATTTCTTCAATTTGAAGTTGCATGTCTTCTTCATAACATGGTCTTTCAGTTTGATAAAATACTCCAAAAGGTCGTGGCAAATGCCCTTCCATTTTCGGATCATCAAACATTCTTACCAATATTTGTGCTTTATAAAAATCATTTTCATCGTGCACCCAAATATCATCAATACTTGCTCCATTGTCCAAATCAACTATAATTGGTTTAAATCCATCTAACTTAATTCCTTTGTTTTGTTTTGCTCCAAAAATTAAAGGTTTACCATGTTCTAAAAATAAAGCTTCATCGGCTTTAGAAGATTTTTCTGTAAAAATTTCAAAAGCTCCATCATTAAATATTAAACAGTTCTGATAAATTTCTACAAAAGAAGCGCCTTTATGTTGATGAGATCTTGTTAAAACGGCTTGCATGTGTTTAGGATCTCTATCCATTGTTCGTGCTATAAAAGTAGCATCGGCACCCATTGCTAATGCAAGTGGATTGAAAGGATGATCGATACTGCCAAAAGGCGATGTTTTAGTAACCTTATGCGATTCGGATGTAGGAGAATATTGCCCTTTAGTTAATCCATAGATCTGATTATTGAACACTAATAAATTAACATCAAAGTTTCTGCGTAATAGATGAATGGTATGATTACCACCAATACTTAAACTATCACCATCACCACTTACTATCCACACACTTAATTCGGGGCGAGCAGCTTTTAATCCACTGGCAATTGCTGTTGCACGGCCATGAATTGAGTGCATTCCATAAGTATTCATATAATAAGGAAAGCGGCTACTACAACCAATTCCTGAAACTACTACAATGTTTTCTTTGGGAACACCTAATGAAGGCATTACTTTTTGAACTTGTGCCAAAATAGAATAGTCGCCACAACCCGGGCACCAGCGTACTTCATTTTCATTTGAAAAATCTTTTGCTGTTAATATTCGCGGCTCCATTGCAACTGTACTCATAAACTTTATTAAATTGTTGCCAAAAGTAAATTAAGGATAAGTTATAACAATGATATTTTTTCTAAACATTTTAAAAAGTTTTTTGAATTGGAGTTTGAAGTTCTTCCCAATATTCTGCTGCACGCCTTGTATGCGGAATTACAATTGTTCCTCCTACAATATTGGCTACTGCAAAAATTTCGTATATCTGATCGGTAGTTACTCCTAATTCAAAGCTTTTACCTAAATGATATTTTATACAATCATCGCATCGTAAAACCATACTTGCTACCAATCCTAACATTTCTTTTGTTTTTACATCTAAGGCACCGGCTTCATAAGTATTGGTATCTAAATTCCAAAGACGCTTTAGTACTAAATTGTTTTTACTTAAAATTACTTCGTTCATTTTTGAACGATACTCATTAAAATCGCTTATTAAATTGCTCATAAAATAGTTTTAAATGTATCTATAAAAAAATTGAAAAAGAGTAGAGCGTAAAACAATTGGATTGCTTATTTTTTTGATTGAAGCTGTTGCACCCAATCGGTTAATCCTTTATAAATTTGGATAGCAACAAGTTTTTGGAATTTGGTATCGCTAATTCTTTTTTCATCCTGCTCATTACTTAAAAATGCAATTTCTAATAAAACATTAATAAAATCGGTTGGTGCATTTAAGCCAAAATTAAAACTGCCTACATTACCAAATTCATCGAGCTTAATTTCAAGCATCCGGTTTAAAATAGTTTGAGATACTGGCCTAAAACCTATATGCTTATAATACGTGCTAGTGCCTTTTATTTGCGTATTACCACTTGAATTCAGGTGCAAACTAATTACAATATCGGGGTTGGCTTGTTGCAGCATTAAAATTCTATCTTTCATATCAAAGCTGGTATCGGTAGTTCTTGTCATTATAACTTTCGAAACACCTTTTTTCAATAACAACTGTTGCAATGCTTTTGCAAATTTTAAAGTATATTCCTTTTCTTCTATTTTTGTTTTGATACCTTCTGCTCCAACATTTGTTCCACCATGCCCCGCATCAATGGCTATTTTTAACTTACTTAATTCTATTTTTTGAGGCTGATGTTTTATTTTCAATTCAAGCTTATTATTATCATAAAAAATATGGTAGCCCCAATGTTGTGTATGCTTTAGTTCTATAACAAACTGCACCACATCATCTTCAATTTGGTTATAATAAATATTTTTTACTTCACGCAAAGAAGATAGTTGTGTAATCCAATTGGTATTACTTTGTACACCATAAATTTCTATTATTATTTTTGATGGATTAATTTCCATCCAACTTTTATAAGGAAGCTTTTCGCTAAGGCTGATAGAAACCATATCGGAAGAAGAATCTGTTGCACTTGCATTAACTGAATTGGTTAAATAAAAAAGATTTTCATGAATAGACGAATCTTTTTTTATATACGATTTATCGATAAATGCGGTATGAAATTTTGAAAGCTGAACCACATACATATTCTGAACCGAATCTATTATTTTAAACACAACATTGGTATCAATATAACCCATTTTAGCTCCGCCCAATCTGTCATCACCTAAACCATAGGCCAATGAGGGTAATTTTCCTGTAGATTTCCCTAACCAATAATTAGCCCGAAGCGAATCTTGCGCATGCAAAACATTTGATATAACAATTAACCCTATTAAAAATGCAATAAATAACTTCATTCAATGAAAATAATGCATTCTTTTGGGTTTTAAAAAAACAGCATTAATTGACAAATATTATACACTAATTAAGTAGCGTATACTGTAGCTTAAGGTTCTTTAACTTAATGTATGAAAGTGGGCTTTAAAATATTAAATTTCAAAGAAGGTGTTAACCAATAAAGTAGTTTCTAATCGTATCTTCTCACTTTAGTATACCAAGGATCTCGATAACTAAATGTAAGTGTTATTTGAACATAGTTTTCTTTTATCAATCCATACGAAATTGTTCCTCTGGTGCCGCCTTGTAAGTCGGTTTGCATTCCCAATCCATTTAAAAAATTAAATCCAAATCCAACGGTAGCACCCATATCTTTCAATTGATGTCCATTCATTACAAGATAGGAATTTGAGTAGTATAAACCCGATTGAAAAAAATATCTTTCAAAAAGGTAATTCCGCAAATTTATTTTTTTTGAATATTCAAACCCTGCACTATATCTACTACTATTTACCAAACTATAACCGGCGCCCGAATAATTTAAATTGCTCCAAGATTGATAATTGTAATCTGTAACAAATGTATACTTATCTTTCAGCGTAGCCGATACACCACCAGTGTAGGTAAATGGTAGCGTAATATAATAATTACCATATGCATAATTACCATTACCATACGCATAGTTATTATAAATGGTAGTGTTTCCATCTTGCACCATTAAACTATACATTGCTCTTATTTTTGTTTGAACAGAGCCGGTTGCACCAATACCAATATTCCAGTTTTTATTAACTTTTTTCTTATACTGAAGACCTAATTTAAAATGAAGATTTGATAAATACGCATTTTTTGTGGTTACTAACATGCTGTCAATTAAGCCGGGCTGAATAGTTTCTTTTTGTTGTAATTGCCCAAATAAAAATGACGATTGTAAACCAACGGAAAAATTATCAGTTACCCTAAAACTATTAGCAATATAAATAAGATTGGCACCTCCCGAACCTTCATAATAAGCATTGGTAGTATACGAGGTACCCGAAATAGCTTTTGGTGCATAAAAAGAATAATTGGAAGAACTAAATGGAAGTAATCCAACACTTAATCCCCATCGGGGTTTAATTTTTATAGCAGCAGCAATTTTTTTAAATTGAAGATCGGTAGATTGATTGTATGCAAGATTAATAGGCTGACCGGAATAACCTACTCCTTTAAATCTGCTGGATAGTTCAATATGAAAAAATCTATCATCTAAAAAACTATAAGATGCCGGATTAATTTGATATAAAAATCTGTTTGAAGATAAAGAAACACCGCTATTAGCCATTCCGGTACTTCTATCAAAATAACTCGACTCAATATCTCCAATTCCTACAAGAGAATAAGGAGAAGTATTATTTTGAGCTTGGCAAACAACCATTGCTACAAAACTAAATAATATAGATAGATAAACTTTTTTCATGCATATTTATTTAACTGCAGCATAAAATACTTGCAACACTATTTTACCAAGAATATTTTTATCGTTACCAATTAATACTCTATTAAATGTTGTTTCAAAATCATTGCTTGGTGGCGATAATAATAACCCATAATGATTTCCGGGATAAAATCCGGCATTTAACGTTAATTGATTTTTAATATACTCAGTTAAATCATACGAATAAGCAGTATTCAACCCGTTCAAATAATCAATAAACAAATTACCATATTGTGCCGATGCCGGGCTACCTCCTACCGAACCAGCCATTGATAAATCGTTACCAATAGGATTAGCTGCACTGTACGTAACAGAAAGCCTCAACCTTGGCGGCAATTTATAAAGCGGATAAGTATTGAGTATGGGGTGTATAATTAACTTAGCACCTAATATTTTTGAAAAATTTAATTGCTGTGCTACATAGTATAAACTCGGAAAAGATATTTTAACCATTGTACCCGTTATGGCTTGCAAAAAAGCTATATTATTTGTTTTTTCGGAAGGAATTTCTCGGTAATAAGAATTAATTCCATTGATGGGAGATCCGGTTCTATCAATTGTAATATTGCTAAAATGATGCGATGTATTATTTACTTTAAAATCTGTTTGATCGTTATAAATAAATAACCCTTTTCTTCTAAAATGCAATCGTAAAATAATACTATCCGAAGCTGCAATAACCAGAGAGTTATTTGCCGAGCCGCCACTAAGCCTAATTCCATTAAAATAATTTAAAAAATTGGTTGCATTTTGAACATCAATATCGTTAGAGTTTTGAAGTTTGGCATATAATGCTCTTCCAAAATTATCATCTAACCTAACCGCAAGGGTATCGGTTCTACTTGGATAAAACATAAAATCACCCGAACCCAAAGGAGTGGGATTAACCGAAAAAGTATCTTTATTATACAAACTAGTTCCAAAATTAGGTGGAATTATCAGTTGAGATAATCTATTCACATCAATATGAATAGGCTTGGTTGTATCTCCATAATAATTTTTCTTATTTAGCCTAATAATTAAACTAACAGAATCGTAAATGGTATATTGATAAGGATTGGTATAATACGGGTTCGTATTATCTTTTATAAATGGAGGCGGGGCTATTTCATAATAAGTTTGTGCAGCAATTTTTCCAAAAGCAGGATCGGTATAACCACCAACTACACCAACCCCTTTTCCCGAAGTAATAAAAGAATCTATATAAACAGTAGATATTTTAGGTACAAAAGTATCTACCATCATAATTTGGGTATTACTATTATCGAGTATTTGTTGGCCAAATTGAATATCGGGCTTTGTACAAGAGACAAAGAAAAAAGTTAAAATAGTAATAGATAATATGAAAAATAAGTTTTTAGTCATCTAAACAAAGCCTTCTTTAAAATTAATAATTTTGGTTTAAGGAACGCAATAATAGAAATGGTGGCTGTTAGAAAATTGTTACGATGGATTAATTATCTAATCTAAACTACCATTTAGTTTATTTTGTCTGCAAATACAAAGAACAAATATATCATCAAAAATTTTCGTTCAAAAAAGAATATTTTCTTTTTTTAGCTAAAAAACATTTGCAGATAAAATTTATCATTTTATCTTTGAAAAATTATTGAAAATCCATTTTAACGATTTTGCGATATGCCCTCCTAATAATTTCATTCAAAATTTCTAAGATGAAGCACTTGAAAAAACTAATTTTTCTTTCGGCAAGTATTATTTTAATCGCTATTTCATGTTCTCAACCTCCTATTAATCCCGAATTTAGTGGAAACTGGGTTCAAAGTTTTCAAATTGGAGGATGGCCAAGATCGGCTGCCAGTGCATTTGTAATTGGCGATACAGGTTATATTGCATTAGGCTTTAACCAAAGTAACGATTCTAGTTTATCAGATTTATGGCAATTTGATCCTGTAAAAAACAATTGGACACAAAAAGCATTTTTTCCCGGCGGACCAAGGCACTCTGCAGTGGGCTTTGCTGTTGGAAAAATGGGCTATGTAGCAACAGGTATTGATGATTATGCCAAATATTATCAAGACAATTGGCAATACAATCCGGCAACTAATGTTTGGACAAAAATGGCCTCTTTACCCGATAATGGTGGTGGTGCAGGATCGGGAGCAAGATTTGATGCTGTTGCCTTTGCTATTGGAAACTACGGCTACGTTGGTACCGGAAATAATGGAAGTTGGTTAAAAGATTTTTGGAAATTTGATCCTTCTGCAAATACATGGACTCAAATTACAAATTTACCCGGTAATAAACGTTCCGGAGCCGTTGCATTTACTTCTTACAACGATACCACTGCCTACATAGTTACAGGGCAAAATAATGGAAATGAGTTATACGATTTTTGGAGTTATAACCCAACATCTGGATGGCTTCGTTTAAGAGATATTTCTAATACCAGCAGTGATGTGTATGATGATGATTATACCGATATTGTTAGAGACCATGCTGTTGGATTTGTAATGCAAGACGGAGGCGTTTGGAAAGCCTTTATTGCTACCGGTCAAAATGGTTCTTTAACTACTAAAACATGGGAATATGATTTTGCAACAGATCTTTGGATAAGAAAAACCCCTTACGAACGCTCACCAAGAGCCAGTGCCGTAAGTTGGAGTTTTGTAAATTTAGCCAATCCCGGGCAAGGTGGCGTTGGAAGAGCATTTGTAGGAACAGGAAAAAGCAGCTTATTATCATTGGATGATTATGATGAATTTTTCCCATTACAAGCATACAATCCTAACGATTAATTCCAAACAAAGGAATTGAATATGAAAGTTCTTAAAAAGAATTGGGTAATTATTGTTTTTAGTTTTTCGTTACTATTTTTTTGGTACACAAAATTTTATAAAAACAAGCAACCAGTTTATTTTTTAGATGTAAAAACATATCAAACGCCTATTGGATGGGGCTATGATATTGTTAAAAACGATTCAATTATTATTCACCAAAATGTTATTCCCGGCATTGCAGGAAGGAAAGGATTTTCGGATAAAGAAGAGGCTGAAAAAACAGCTATTTTGGTTTTAAAGAAAATAAAAAATAAAGCCTTTCCAATTATTACTCTTCGTGAATTAGACAGCATGCACATACATTATTAGCAAAACACTCTTAACAAAAAGGTTAAGAGTGTTTTGCTATCATTTCATCAAAAGCTGCTTTGTACGCATTCCCAATAGGAATTGTGGAATGACCAATGCTTATTTCGTTTCTGCTAATTGTATCGATATGATTTATAGCCACAATATAGGAACGATGTACTCTTATAAAATTATCTTCCGGAAGTTTACTTTCAAACTCTTTTAAATTTTGTAAAGTAGTTAAAGGAGAAGCTTTTCCTTTAATATAAATTTGTGTATAATCTCTTAACCCTGAAAGAAAAAGCACATCATTTAAATTAATTTTGATAAGCTTATACTCAGATTTTATAAACAAAAAATTTCTTTTATTATTATCGTTTTTTAAGGATTTCATGGTAATATTTTAAGAAGGTATTTTATTTGCTTTTATTAAATATCCTACTTTTTAAAATAAAAAAGCCTTCAATTTTTTATTGAAGGCTTTACTTGTAACAAAATAGGTTAAAAACAATACTTATTTTCTAATAATAATTTATTGCAAATTCTTCTTCTAGCTTCTTTAGAATTAAATGGTTCTACTTTAGTAAAACGTTTTAAACCAATGTGCATCATTCTTAATTCATCACCTTCGGCAAAACTATTTAAAGCATCTTTACCTGCTTTATTAATTCTATCGGCTGCATCGTACAAATAGGTTCTCATCATATCAGTTTCTATTGCAGTTGCCGATTCGCCTTTTTGCTCTGTTAACTTAATTACCCGCAATAAAGCACTCTCGGAATGAAAAATTTCAATAGCCATATCTGCAATATTCATTAAAACTTCTTGTTCCTTATCTAACTGCATCATTAATTTTTGAACAGCGGCGCCTGCTACAATTAAAATAGCTTTCTTAAAATTGGCAATATATTTTATTTCTTTTGCAAATGCACCTTCTTGCTCATTGCCAAAATCGGGAATGCTCATTAATTCTTTTTGTACTGCCATTGCAGGGGTCATCAAATCTAATTTACCTTTCATGGCACGTTTTAAAACCATATCTACAGTTAATAAACGATTAATTTCGTTCGTTCCTTCATAAATACGATTTATTCTAGAATCGCGATAGGCTTTACTTATGATATATTCATCACTAAATCCATTACCTCCATGTACTTGTACTCCTTCATCAACTACATAATCCAATACTTCACTTCCAAATACTTTTAACATAGCGCATTCAATAGCATATTCTTCTGCTGCTCCTAATAATGCTTTATTAAATGGTTCGCCATTAGCTAATAATTCTTGTTCTTTCTCGTCTATCCATTTTGCAGAACGATACAAAGCACTTTCGGCTACCCATATACGAATTGCCATTTCGGCCAATTTATGTTTGATGGCACCAAATTTTGCTATGGGCATTTTAAACTGTTCTCTTGTTGCTGCATATTGAATAGAGGTGGTTGCAGCACGTTTACTTCCGCCAATAGCAGCAGCACAAAGTTTTAAGCGACCAATATTTAAAATATTAAATGCGATAATATGTCCTTTACCTATTTCGCCTAAAACGTTTTCAACCGGTACTTTACAATCTTGAAAATAAAGTTGAACAGTTGAGGAACCTTTAATACCCATTTTATGCTCTTCGGGTCCTTGTGTAAATCCCTCAAAACCTCTTTCAACAATAAATCCTGTAAACTGAGTACCATCAATTTTTGCAAAAACTGTATATACATCGGCAAAACCACCATTGGTAATCCAACATTTCTGTCCATTTAAAATATAGTACTTTCCATCGGCACTTAATTTTGCAGTTGTTTTTGCTCCTAATGCATCGCTTCCGCTGTTGGGTTCGGTTAATCCATAAGCACCTTTCCATTCACCGGCAGCTAATTTTGGAATATATTTTTGTTTTTGTTCTTCTGTACCAAAATATAAAATTGGTAAAGTGCCAATACCTGTATGAGCTGCAATGGCAACTGAAAAAGAATGGCCGCCACCTAATCCTTCGTTAACAATTGTTGAGGTGATAAAATCTTTACCTAATCCACCCAATGCTTCAGGAAATGAGGTAGATAATAAGCCTTGTTCACCTGCTTTTTGTAAAAGAGATGGCATTAGACCTTCTTCCATTTTATCAATTTTTTCCAACACCGGATACACTTCAGCATCCAAAAATTGTTGGCACATGTCCATTACCATTTTTTGTTCTTCATCAAAATTTTCTGGAATAAAAGTTTCTGAAGCTTTACTTTCTTTTATTAACCATTCTCCGCCTTTAAGTGGCGTTCTTTGTTGTGTTGTTGTACTCATGGCAAGTATTTTATTAGTGATATTGTATGAAATAATTTATTGCAGGTTATCGAACACTTGTTGTAAAACTTTTTTAACTACCTCTATTTCCTCTTTTGTAATTCCGGTTAAAGCCTCATTCATGGTTTGATTGGCTAAATCTATTGTGGTTTGTTGTAAATCTTTAGCAGCATCGGTTAAACAAACCAAATTTACTCGCCTATCATGCTTAGCTGAGTTTCTTTTAACCAAATTTTGCTTCTCTAAATTATCAATTAATCTCGTTATGCTGGGCTTATCTCTATAGGTTCTATTACAAAGTTCTTGCTGACTTAATGCATCTTCTTTCCATAAATGATATAAAATACTCCACTGCTCAATGGTTATTTCCAATCCGGCATTTCTGAAATTTTTTTGCATTCTTCGAGCAACCGATGCAGCAGCCATGGCATTAATTACACTGTATAATTCTCCTCGTTTAAATTGGTTGTTTGACATATAGTTAGCTATGCAACTAATTTCAAAATTATATATCTTTACTGAATAACCAAGCTTTATAGCAAAAAAATTTATCTTAACCACTATATTTTGAAAGCAGGTATAACTCCATATCGCCAATCATTCATTTATTACCGCAGTTGGGGCTATGGCAATAAAGTGCTTTTGTGTTTGCACGGCTACGGCGAAAATGGAGATAGCTTTTCAATTTTAGAACAAAAACTACAAGAAGAATTTACACTAATTGCTATTGATTTCCCTTTTCATGGTAAAACACAATGGAATGAACCATTGGCATTTACCGCTGACGATATTTTAGCAATTCTGTCGCTTATAAAAAAAGATGCACAACCTTTATTTTTATTAGGTTATAGCATGGGTGGCAGAGTGGCGTTAGAATTACTCACTAAATTCCCTACTAAAATTAAATCCGTTTATTTAATTGCACCCGACGGGTTGCATCACAATTTTTGGCATTGGCTTGCAACGCAAACATTTTTAGGAAATAAATTATTCAGATATACGATGAAAAATCCAAAATGGTTTTTTTCCATGATGGAATGGGGCTATAAACTAAAATGGATTAATAAAAGCATCTATAATTTTACCCACTATTATTTAGATGATGCAACCGAAAGAGAATTACTATATAAAAGGTGGACTACCATGGGAAAAATACACCCGCAAATAAGCACAATAAAAGCTATCATTCACCAGCATAAAACACCTGTTACACTTATTTTTGGAAAATACGATAAAATAATTTTAACAAAAAATGGTAACGCATTAGCAAAAGGATTAGAAGATTGTATAACAATTACCGAATTAAATGCAGGGCACCAATTATTAAAAGAAACTTATTCTGCTGAAATTATAGCAATGTTTCGGAGCTAAATTGTTTCTTTGCTACTTATGTGGTTTGATATACTTTTAATTATTACCATTATACTTTTTATTTTGTATGCAACAATATTATTGCTTTACAGAAAATGGTTTTTACAATTATTACCATTTACTATTCCTGAAACATTTCAACCTTCTGTAAAATTTTCTATTATCATTCCCGCAAGAAATGAAGAGAAAAATATTGGCAATTGCCTACTTTCAATTATACAACAAAATTATCCAAAATATTTATTTGAAATAATTGTAATTGATGATCATTCCATCGATTCAACCAATGCAATTGTTACGCAATTATCAAAACAATACACCAACATTACTTTAATTAAACTAACTGACGAACTACACGGAAAAAAAATAAATGCTTACAAAAAAAAGGCAATAGAACTTGCCATATATAAAGCATCAGGTGAATGGATAATTACTACCGATGCAGATTGTATTGCTTCGAAAAATTGGTTGCAGTCGTATGCTGCATTTATTACTACAAACGATTGGGTATTTATTGCTGCTCCGGTTGTTTTCAGCAAAAAAAATACTATTCTTTCCATGTTACAATATACCGATTTTTTAAGTTTACAAGGTATTACTGCAGCATCGGTGTCGGCTGGTTTTCACAGCATGTGCAATGGCGCCAATTTAGCTTATAAAAAAGAAACTTTTTTAGCAGTGAATGGATTTAATGATATTGATAATATTGCAAGTGGTGATGATATGTTATTAATGAATAAAGTAAAAAATGTTTTCCCAAATAAAATAGGATTTTTATTTTCGAAAGACGCTATTATAACTACCCATCCAATGCCCAACTGGAAAAATTTTCTTAATCAACGTATTCGATGGGCAAGTAAAGCCGATAAGTTTAAAGAAAAATCTATTTTGGGTGTTTTGATTTTGGTGTATTTATTCAATTTAATCTTATTCATTTTTCCATTTATTGCATTATTCTATCATAACGCAATACTTTATTTGATAATTTTTTTACTACTTAAAATATTAATTGAATTATTTTTTCTTATTCCGGTAGGAAAATTTTTTAATGGACATTTCATACAATGGTTTGTATTATTACAACCCATTCATATTAGCTATACGGTTATAGCAGGTTGGCTAGGAAAATTTGGTTCGTATGAGTGGAAAGAACGAAAAGTAAAATAGCTTTTTCTTCAACTAAAATTTTAAATCAGTTCTTTCTTCCGGAAACCATGCATAAACAATTAAAAACACCATTGCCAACAATACAACAGGGAAATAAATAATATTTTTCATGTGGTTTTTTGGTTTATAAACGTAAGACTCCATAAACTTATAACAGTTTAATTGAGCTAAACATGACAAAGATTATAAACGCTATAAAATGACCAATTATTCGGCAAAAAGTAGCAAAAACTCGGCAGAATTATACAACGGCAATCGAATTTCGTTCAATTTTATATTGCTCGTTAAGCCAAATTACTAAGGCAATTACCAACCAAAAAAGACTACCAATTTTATCGGTTTCAATTAAATCGCTTAAAAAATTTAATACCATTATTATTACTAAAATAATGCCAAGCGATAGAGTAACTAACCGATAAAAATTACTTTGAAATTGATGATATAATTTTTCTATTTGCATAAATGCAACAACTACTAAACACAAAAAAATAATTAAACCAACAATGCCTTGCTCAATTGCAATTAACAAAAAGTAATTATGCACGGTTGAATGGTCGGGGTTATTGCTTACCCAAGTTTTAAAAATGCCTTCGGAATACAATTGATAGTTTTCATAAAAAGTATTAGGCCCGAAACCGGCTATAGGTTTTTGAGCAACCATATTAAAACCTGCAACCCACCTATAAAATCGCTCTGCATTAGAAACATCTTGCAAAGTAATTGTGGCTTTTAAATGCTCATTAAAATTGGTATGAAAAACGGTTCTATCATGATCTGGTATAAATTGCAAATAGTTATTATTATTTACAAGCCAAACAATAGCAATACCTATAAAAACAATAACAGAAAATAAAAAATATTTGAACCATTTTTTATAAATTAAAAACCCTGATATAATTCCAACAATTAGTGCCAACCATGCACCTCTGGAATAAGATAATACCAAAGCAATTAAACCTAACCCAAGTAGATAGTTAAATATATTATATACATTATTTTTAACGTACATTAACTTTTTCATAAACCAACCAACTACTAATAAGCAAGCAAGCATGCCGGAATAATTAACATGATTACGGAAAAAGGGATATAATGTTTGCTTTATTCCTTCGAACGAAAATTGATAAAATGAATGTCGGATAACTGTTTGCACAACAACAAATAACATTGGCAAAAGCAGGCATATCGCTAATTTTGATAGATTGGATTTTGAACGAATAACAATTTGCGGAAATACCACAAACGGAATAATATACCACCATTTTGCCAAAAAATATTTTGCAGATAAAATACTGTTTGTAGAAACTAAACAAGTCAGAAAAATCCAAAACAAATGAATGATTATTATTAAAAATAAAGAACTTTTAAATAAGGATTTCGGAAATACAGACGGATCGTATAACCATTTAACAATAAAAAATCCGGTTAGCAGCATTAACAAAACTTCGTCAGGAAAATCCAATCCCAATGTTTCTGTAACATTTAATTCGGTTGATAATGGCAAAAAAATAATCATCAACCAAAATAATTGTTCGGTAAAATTGATGCTATAACTAAACAGGAACGGAATGGCTAACCAAATAAATGGAATGGCTAAGTACCAGTAATTATTGGTATAAATTATTAATTCAATAGCTAAAGAAAAAAATAATATTGTAC
>JAKAJX010000297.1 GCA_021824855.1 Bacteroidota bacterium
ACCTATTTTACCGCTTTAAAGCAATGGACAAATAGTCCGGGATTTTCTAATAGAGTAGTATTTAGGCGACCTATCACTTCTCGTTGTTTAGAATGCCATAGCACTTTTTTTGAAAAAATTAATACCGATACCAATAGCTTAGTGGAAGAATTTGACAGAACACATATTGTGTATGGGGTAGATTGTGAAAAATGCCATGGTCCGGCTGCTAATCATGTGGCATTTCACCAAAAAAATCCTTCAGCAACAAAGGCCCAATTTATTATCAATCCTTCCAACTTTACCCGAACACAAAGTTTAGAATTATGCCAATTATGCCATGGAGGAAGATTAACCAAATCGAAGCCATCATTTAGTTTTCAGGCAGGAGAAAAATTATCGGATTATTTTTCAATGGATACCGTACAAAAAAATATTACCAATATTGATGTTCATGGAAATCAATACGGAATGTTAATTGCCAGTAAATGTTTTAAAATGAGTAAAATGACTTGTGTTACTTGTCATAATTCGCATCAAAACGAAACTGGCAATAAAATTCTATTTTCACAACATTGCATGAGTTGCCATACCGAAGCAAACAATACTTTTTGCAAGGCAAAAAATAAAGTAGGCAATAAAATTATCAACAATTGTATTGATTGCCACATGCCCGAAGAACTATCAAAATCAATAATGGTATTGCTTCAAGGGCAAAATATTCCCACATCGGCAACTATGCGTTCACATTTTATTGCCGTGTATCCTACTGAAACAAAAAATTTTTTACAGGCACAAAAAAGTAAATAAAAATTCGTATGTATATGTTTAAAAAAATACGGTTTTCTTTTTTTGTTATGAGTGTTTTTTTTACAGCTTGTCATTCGTCCAATACAGGCTTTACAGCTTTATCATCTTCAAAAACACATATTCAATTCGAGAATAATCTCGAAAAGAAGGAAGGCTTTGGCATTTTATATTATTTATACTATTATAACGGAGGAGGTGTTGCCGTAGGAGATATTAACAATGATGGATTACCCGATATTTATTTTACAGCAAATAGTAAAGGGCACAACAAACTATATTTAAATAAAGGTAATTATGAATTTGAAGATATAACCGAAAAAGCAGGTGTAGAAGGCACTTCGGATTGGTGTACCGGAGCTACTATGGCCGATGTTAACGGAGATGGGTTATTAGATATTTATGTATCGTCTGTAAATAATGCTTATGGGTTACATGGGCATAACGAACTTTTTATTAATAATGGTAACGGAACTTTTACAGAAAGTGCCGCTAAATATGGATTAGATTTTTCGGGATTTACGGTGCAAACTGTTTTTTTTGATTATGACCATGATGGAGATTTAGATTGTTTTATTTTAAACGAATCGCAACAGCCTTATCAAAATATTGTAGATACCAGTCATAGAAGAGGATTTGATGCCAATGCAGGCGATTATTTATTTAGAAACGATATAAGCACAACCGGAAAATTTACCGATGTATCGAAACAAGCAGGAATTAATCAAAGTAATTTGGGCTATGGGTTAGGTTTATCGGTAGCTGATTTAAATAATGATGGATGGGAAGATATTTATATAGGAAACGATTTTCACGAAAATGATTATTATTATGTTAATAATCACGATGGAACTTTTACAGAAAGTGGAGCCAAACATTTTAATCATTACTCTCGCTTTAGTATGGGTAACGATATTGCAGATTTTAATAATGATGGCCAATTAGATGTACTTACCGTAGATATGCTTCCGCCCGATGAAAAAACCCTCAAAACTTATGGAAGCGATGAACATAGCGATATTTACGATTTTAAAATAATACACAATGGGTATCAACCCCAATTTTCAAGAAACTGTTTACAAAGAAATAATGGCAATGGCGAAAGCTTTAGCGATATTGGATTAATTGCGGGCGTATCTGCAACCGATTGGAGTTGGAGCCCTTTAATGGCCGATTTTGACAATGATGGGAATAAAGATATTTTTATTTCAAGTGGTATTGTAAAACGGCCGGTAGATTTAGATTATGTACGTTTTGTTTCCGATTTGGCTGCAAGAGTTAACAGAAATGCCTCTACACAATTTGATGATGTTACGGTTGATAAAATGCCCGAAGGAAGCTCTTACTGTTATATGTTTCAAGGCGATGGTACAGGCCAATTTAACAGCATAGGAAAAGATTGGGGTTTGATGGATAAAAAAGGTTTTTATAATGGAGCTACTTATGCCGATTTAAATAATGATGGTAATTTAGATTTAATAGTTAATGCACTTAATGCAAAAGCAGTAATCTTTAAAAATAATACACAACACAAAAATTATCTTACCATCAACTTTAAAGGAGAAGGAGCTAATAAATTTGGTATTGGAGCCAAAGCATATCTTTTTACTAAAAATAAAATGCAATACGAGCAGTTAATGCTCACAAGAGGTTTTCAATCTTCTACAGAAGCTCGCTTACATTTTGGAATAGATACTATTAAAACAATTGATAGTGTTGTTATTGTTTGGCCAAATCAAAAATATCAAACCATCAAAAACATTCAGCCAAATAAGCAAATAACTGTATTCGAGAAAGATGCAATGAATAATTTCAATTACAACCTTTTCTTTACATCTAAACAAGAAACAGCCATCAATATTACTAACCAAATACAATGTAATTGGAAGCATACTGAAAATAATTTTAACGATTTTAATTTTCAATATTTAATTCCGCATAAAGAAAGTACACGCGGACCAAAAATTGCAGTAGGCGATGTAAATAACGATGGGTTGGAAGACTTTTATGTATGCGGAGCAAAAGGGCAACCCG
>JAKAJX010000143.1 GCA_021824855.1 Bacteroidota bacterium
TTTTTATAGTCTAATGCTTTTTGAGCAGAGTCAATATCGCCATTACCAAATACCGGAATATGTATTCGTTGATTATTTTTTACTTTGGCAATTAATTGCCAATCGGCATTGCCTTTATACATTTGAGAACGGGTACGGCCATGAATACTGATAGCTTTAATGCCTACATCTTGCAAGCGTTCTGCAACTTCTTCAATATTTTTTGTTGTATCATCCCATCCTAATCTTGTTTTAACTGTAACGGGCAAATGGGTTGATTTTACAACGGCTTCGGTTAATTTAACCATTAAATCAATGTCTTTTAAAACACCTGCACCGGCTCCTTTGCTTACTACTTTTTTAACCGGGCATCCAAAATTAATATCAACTAAATCCGGATTAACTGTTGATACAATTTTAGAGCTTAATGCCATTGCTTCTTCATCGCCACCAAAAATTTGAATGCCAATTGGTCGCTCTTCTTCAAATATGTCTAACTTTTGTCTACTTTTTATTGCATCCCTAATTAATCCTTCGCTCGAAATAAATTCGGTGTACATTAAATCGGCACCGTTGCTTTTGCAAACGGCTCTAAATGGCGGATCGCTTACATCCTCCATTGGAGCTAATAATAAAGGAAAATCGGGAAGTATTATGTTTCCTATTTTTACCATTGATACAAAGTTCTCTGATGTATATTGCAAAGAATTGCAAATTTACACTATCAATTTTAGATATAAATATGAATGAAGAAAATCAATTAGAACAAATGGCTCAGCGCATACCTGAAAATAGATTCAATCAACCACAATCGTCTTCAAAACCTACTATTGGTTATGGTGCACAATTTGGAATATTAATTGGTTTATTTGGATTTGGAATGATAGTAAGCACAATTGTAGCTGCTTTTTTATGGATAGCTATTACGCATACCGATATTTTTTCTTTACAAAAAAACATGAGCAATCCTGTATATGCCAATCAGCTTAAAATTGTTCAAACAGTTTCTACCTTACTTATGTTTTTTTTACCGGCATTGGTTTATGCAGCTATTGTTAATAGAAAACCCTTACGCCATTTGGGTTTTATTAGTGTTTTTAGTAAAAAGCAATTACTAATAATTATCGGCATTGTTATTACGGGTTTATTTTTAACTGAAGGTTTAGGAGAATTAAATCAAATAATTCCTATTCCAAAAAAATGGGAACTTATTTTTCGGAACATGGAAGATAGTTATTCTGATAGTGTAGTGGCAATGGCAACTATGAGAAACTTTGCAGAATATATTTCTGTTTTAATTGTAATTGCTTTAATACCCGCTGTTGTAGAAGAATCTTTTTTTAGAGGTGCTTTGCAGCAATTATTTGTAAAATGGTTTAAAAATGCATGGGTTGGAATTATTATTACTTCTATCATTTTTAGTGCTATTCATATCAGTTATTATGGCTTTATTGCGAGAGCCGCCTTGGGTATTGTTTTAGGCCTATTATTTTATTACGGAAAAAATATTTGGTTAAATATTTTAGCTCATTTTTTAAATAATGCGTTTGCTGTAACACAATTATATATTGCTACTAAAAACGGGAAATTACCTAAAGAAATAATGAATAGTAATTTACCTATTATTTCCACCGGTGGTTCTTTTTTAATAACATTGCTTAGTACTGCTGCGGCTTTGCTAATAGTTATTTGGTTAATAAAACTATTTAAAACAGAAAGTATACATATTGGTGCTGCAGAAATAGATACTACCATTTCGCCAAGTAATAATCCTTTTGAATGATGCAAAATTGGTTTTTATTATTAATTACTAACAATATTGCCGAAGCAAATATTATTCAAGGAATGTTAGAAGAAAATAATATTCCTGCACAAATTTTAAATAAAATTGATAGTAGCTATTTAAGCTTTGGCCAGATAGAAATTTATGTTCCTTTGCATTTAAAAGATATTGCAAAAGAATTATTACATAAAGCATTATTAAATTAATGCACAAAAAAATGTAAGTAAAAAATTGAATTTTTTACTTGCTGATAATTATTTTTTTATGGCATTTAATGTACAAACTTTTAAAACCAGAACTCTTACGGCAATTGTATTTGCTGTTATAATGTTAAGCGGATTATTTATTAATCATTGGAGTTTTTTTATTTTATTTTCTATCATTCATTTTGGCTGTTGGATAGAATATCAAAAATTAATTGGCTTAATCGATCCTACGTATAAACAAATAAAATCATCACATAAATATGGCATTATTTTATTAGGATGGTGTTTTATGATGTACATGAGCAATAGCCAATATAAATTGCAACAATCTGAATTAAGAGGAATTGGTTGGTTATTTATGATTATTATTTCCATCATACTATTAGCTACAGAAATAGTTATTAAAAAAGATATTGCAATAAAGCAAATTGCTTATTCTTTAATAGGGTTAATATACATTTCTTTAAGCTGGGGGATGATGATCAACCTGCGAAGTGGATTTGAAACTACTGCTTTGAAATTTTCTATTGATTATGGTGTGATAATTCCGGCAGGACTTATTTTTTCAATCTGGATTAATGATACAATGGCCTATATTGTAGGATCTGTTTTTGGTAAAACACCACTTTCTGCAATATCTCCTAAAAAGACTTGGGAAGGTACAATTGGTGGTGCAATACTTTGTATAATAGCTATTGCATGGCTAAGTAAAATTGTACCTGTAGCTTCTTATTATTCAATGAGTACTTGGATGGTAATTGCAGCTATTGCTGCTGTAATTGGTACAATTGGCGATTTAATAGAAAGTAAATTAAAACGAATGGCTAATGTAAAAGATAGTGGCAATTTT
>JAKAJX010000298.1 GCA_021824855.1 Bacteroidota bacterium
CTATTCCAAGAGGATGGCATTTATTAGACTATGCTAAAGATTCGGTATATGGAATCAGTTTACAAAAAGCCTATGATTTTTTATCCGAAAAAAATAAAAAATCTGTTCCGGTAATTGTTGCTGTAATAGATGGAGGTATTGACACTGCTCATCCCGATTTAAAAAATGTTTTATGGACTAACCCACATGAAATAGCTGGCAATAATATTGACGATGATGGAAATGGATATGTTGATGATATACATGGATGGAATTTTTTGGGCAACAAAGACGGTAGTTGTTTGAAAAAAGCTTCCGACGAAAAAACAAGAGTATATTATAAATTTAAAAATCAATATGCAACTGCCCAGTTAGATACAAGCAGCATGGATGCCAATGATAAATATGAATATAATACATGGCAACGTGCCGCCAATGAAATGAAATCAAACGGCGATGATGAAATGGAACTGAATTTTTTAGATATTATTTTAAAAAGTTTAAAAAGAAACGACAGCATTTTATGCCAAGAAATGGGCGTTAAAGAATTTAGCATAGATCAATTAGAAAATTACCAACCCAAAACCAATCAAAGTAAAGATGCAAAATTTGCCTTTCTTACCAGTATGAGATTAATGGAAAAAGAAGGCGATGATAAAAATGATGCGGTAATAAGTGAATTAGACAATTATGTTTCAGGAAAAAAAGAATCATTAGATGCAAAAACAAATGCTCCAAAAGATTATAGAGCTTACATAATAAAAGATAATTACAACAATATACAAGATAAATTTTATGGAAATAACAATGTAAAAGGTCCCGATGCAATGCATGGAACGCATGTAGCCGGAATTATAGCTGCACAAAGAAATAATGGTATTGGAATAGATGGAGTAGCAGATAATGTTAAAGTAATGGCTGTACGTGCTGTACCGGATGGAGATGAATATGATAAAGACGTAGCATTATCTATTTTTTATGCGGTAAATAATGGGGCAAAAGTGATTAATATGAGTTTTGGAAAAGCCTATTCGCCCGAAAAAAAATGGGTAGATAGTGCCATTGAATATGCCCAGCAAAAAGATGTATTAATTATTCATGCAGCCGGAAACGAATCTACCGATATTGATATTAAAGAAAATTTTCCTTCTCCTTATTTTCTATCAACTGCTACAAAAGCACCTAATTTTATAACCGTAGGTGCCAGCGGTGATGAAAAGTTAAAAGGTACAATGGCAGCCGATTTTAGCAACTTCGGAAAACAAAACGTTGATGTATTTGCACCCGGCGTAAAAATTTATTCAACCCTACCAGAAAATCAATATGGTAATTTAAATGGAACCAGTATGGCTGCTCCAATAGTTACCGGTTTGGCAGCATTAATTAGAGAATATTATCCGGAGCTTACCGCACAACAAGTAAAAGAAATCATTGAAACTTCGGTAAGTGTTCCCGATAGTTCTTTTATTACTATTAAACCCGGAACAAAAAATGATATTATTCCATTTTCAAGTTTATCGAAAACAGGCGGAATTGTAAATGCTTATAATGCTGTAAAAGCTGCAGATACTTTAGAACAAACTATTGTAAATAAGGAAGAAGAAAATAAAACCCATCTTAAAAAAAATAAAAAAACAAAAAAACAATAATTATGGCAAGGCCACAAGAAGGAGAATTTGCAGTTTTTTATAAAAAATATATTGATGGAATTAAGGGTAATTCCATTCAAGAAATGATTGACACTTATTCGAGTAAATTTATTAAAGCCATTAATGAAATTCCGATTGAAAAAGCAGATTATGCTTATGCAGAAGGTAAATGGACGGTAAAAGAATTATTACAACATATTATAGATAGCGAAAGAGTTTTTACTTATCGCATGTTGCGGTTATCGAGAAAAGATGCTTATAATTTTCCCGGATTTGATGAAAATAAATTTTCTGCAAATGCACATGTTACGTTAAGAACATTAACCGATTTACAAGAAGAGTTTGCCTTAACCAGACAATCGACCGATTTATTTTTACGCTCTTTAACTGAAGAAGATTTACTACAAAAAGGAACAGCCAATAATTACGAAATGGTAGTAAATAGTATAGCATTTATCATTTTTGGTCATGTTCAGCATCATATCAATATGTTAAATGAAAAATATTTAAACAAATAATTTCACTAAGAATATAGTTTTACATTAATGCAGATAATCAAATACATTATCTTCGCCGCACAAAATTCTAACGTATGAATTTACACGAATATCAAGCTAAAGAGTTGCTCAAAAAATACAATGTTCCGGTACAAGAAGGCATAGCCGTAGATACAGTAATGGCCGCCGAAGAAGCATACAGAAATATAAAAAATCAAACTAATAACAGTTTTGCCGTTGTAAAAGCACAAATACATGCCGGTGGACGTGGAAAGGGTAAAATACAAGGTTCAGAACAACGTGGTGTAGCCGTTGCAAAAAGTATAGAAGATATTAGTACTATTTCTAAAAATATATTAGGTCATACATTAGTTACCATTCAAACAGGTGCCGCAGGAAAAAAAGTAAATAAGGTTTTAATAGCTCAGGATGTTTATTACCCTGGACCTAATCCGGTTAAAGAATTTTATTTATCTATTTTATTAGACAGAGCCAAAGGTCAAAATGTGATCATGTATAGTACGGAAGGAGGAATGAATATTGAAGATGTTGCACACGATACGCCAGAAAAAATATATAAAGAATGGGTGCATCCGGCAGGTGCATTACAAGGTTTTCAGGCAAGAAAAATTGCTTTTAATTTAGGATTGAGTGGCGAAGCATTTAAAAATTGCGTAAAGT
>JAKAJX010000269.1 GCA_021824855.1 Bacteroidota bacterium
GATCTACAATAAATTTATTGGCTGGGTGTTAAATAAAGTATCCGATAAGCCAATTAAAAAAATAAAAAAGAAAAAAAACCTTTAATCCTTTAAACTATGATACTCGCTATTTTTCATATTTTATGGAATATTATTCAGTGTATTATTGGGTTTAATTTAGTATTTCCTATAATTCTGTTTATATGGTATCATGTAAGAAATATATTTGTTCAAACAAAAATTAACCCATCAATTACTCAAGCCGATTATGCAATTATTGTAACTGCGTACGAACAAACACATACTTTGCCGCCTGTAATAGATTCTATTTTGCAGTTACAATACACTAATTATTTAATTTATATTGTTGCCGATAAATGCGATGTAAGTAATCTGCATTTTAATAGTAGTAAAGTAATAGTATTGCGTCCCGAAGAAGTATTGGCAAGTAATACACGATCTCATTTTTATGCTATCAAAAACTTCAAACGAAATCATGAACGATTAACAATTATTGATAGCGATAATTTAGTAAAGCCGGATTATTTGCTTCAATTAAATCACCTATTTGATGCCGGATTTGAAGCTGTGCAAGGAGAACGAAAAGCCAAAAATTTAAATACAAACTATGCTTGTTTAGATGCAGCAAGAGATATTTATTATCATTTTTATGATGGCAAACTTTTATTTGCTTCCGGAGCATCGGCCACACTTGCAGGATCGGGCATGGCTTTTACCGTGAAATTATACAAAGATTGTTTGGAACGTTTAGATATTACCGGAGCCGGATTTGATAAGGTTTTGCAAAAGCAAATTGTTATACAAAATAAACGAATTGCCTTTGCCGATAAAGCAATTGTTTACGATGAAAAAACAACTCGTTCAGATCAATTAGTTAAACAACGTGCACGATGGATTAACACATGGTTTAAGTATTTTAAATTTGGTTTTGTTTTATTGTTTAAAGGCATTACCAATTTTAATTGGAACCAGTTTTTATTTGGCATTGTATTACTTCGGCCACCTTTATTTATTTTTCTGTTATTATCCTTATTATTTATGGCAATGAATATATTCTTGATGCCTCTTTATGCCATATATTGGTTGGTTGCAGTAGCATTATTTATTCTTGGTTTTTTTATTGCATTATTAAGTTCTAAAACAGATAAACGTATTTATCATTCTTTATGGAATATTCCTAAGTTTATTTTTTATCAAGTATTATCATTATTAAAAGTTAGAAAAGCCAATAAAGTATCGGTTGCAACGCAGCATTATTATGATAAAAAAATTGATGAACTGAAATGAGGTTAATAGTGAATCAATAAATTGAAGTAGTGATGAAGAATTTCTTAAGAGCTCTTTTTCAAAAAATACTGGGATACGATAATTATCTTTTTCTTTTTTCTCTCTTTTGTATCGAGAGAATGAATTGGGGCAAATATGAACAATCGTTTCGTTATTTCTTGAATATTGTATCTGAAGATGGTGTATTATTAGATATAGGTGCAAATATTGGTTTTATGAGTATTGCCATGGCAAAAAAATTTCCTGGAAAACAGGTAATTGCTTTTGAACCTATTCCGGCTAATAGTAATACCATTAAAAAAATAATTCGTTGGTACAAAATATCTAATGTGCAATTGCTTGAAGTTGCTTTAGGTAATGCTAATGAAAAAATTGATATGGTAACGCCAATTATTAAAAATTCGAAGCGACAAGGATTGAGCCATGTATTACAAGCAAACAACACAGAAGCTTGGAATACAGGAGAAGTGTTTTCAGTTCCAATGTATAAGTTAGATGATATTGAACTACAAAATATAAAACAAAAAATTGCCGCTATTAAAATGGATGTTGAAAATTATGAGTTTGAAGTATTGTGCGGTGCAACTTCATTAATTAGGAAGAATAAGCCTATTGTGTATGCCGAGCTTTGGAAAAATGAGAATAGAGTAAAGTGTATAAATTATTTTAAAGAGATGGAATATTCAGTAAAAATATTTGATGGTACTTCATTAGTAAATTTTACTAATCAGGAAGAAACTAATTTTTTCTTTTTACCAAATATGTAAATGCAATGAGAACTTATCCTGAAAAGAAAATATTATTTAATCCAATTGCAGAAGCTGCACAAAAAAAGAAGACCACTGAAATTACCAGAAAAGTAGCTATTTATTTTTCTCTATTTATTGTTGCATTTTTCTTTTATAAAATGTTAGCTCCTTGATAAATTATACACAAATACCTATTAAAGAATTACCCAAAAGTAATTGGCAGTTAGTTAAACAAAAATTAACGCAATGGATGCTTATTGGTAAAATGTATAACATTTTTGGCGTAGCTATTTTATCATTAATGTCAATAATTTTATCTCTTGGTATTGCTAAAGTTGGACTTGTATTTGGCATTTTAATGATATTGTTTTTTGTTGCAGTAGTGGTTGTGGGTGCGTTGTTGTTAAATATACAGTTTGGAATAATTGTGTATTTAACTATGGCTTTTACTATTATGTTTTTACTGCGGTATGGGGTTAATTTTCCTTTGGGTACATTAATGGATGGTATGTTACTTTTATTTGCATTGCACTTTTTTATTCAGCAAAAGAAAAAGCCTAATTGGGAAATATTAAAAGGGCCAGTAAGTACGTGGATTTTAATTTGGATTGGTTATAATGTTTTAGAGCTTTTTAATCCTACCACCGAATCGAGAATGGCTTGGATATATACCATACGTTCAATGGCATTAGTAACCTTAATGTATTTTATTTTTCTGTATAACATTCGTACCAAAAAATTTATTCGATTTATTTTTAAATGGTGGCT
>JAKAJX010000213.1 GCA_021824855.1 Bacteroidota bacterium
CCTTTCGATCCATGTGCAGTTAATAAATTCACGCCATTATCTGTTGCAACAATTTTATATAAAGGCATTGCAATTTTATTTTTTTGCATAATGCTAATGTTGTACAGCAATTGGTGCAAATTAATTTCGGGATTGCGTTTGCAGGTATCTTTTATAAAATTAAAAAATGAATTTAGCACTTGCATTAGCCAAGGTTTCTCGTGGCTGTTAAGTATAAAAGAAAGAATTTTTGCTTTTTGTATCACCATTTCAACCAAATGCTGCACAGTAATATTGGTTGATTCTTTTAAAATATTTTCAAGAATATTACTTACTTCTTTTAAGCTATTATCCGGTTTTGTAAATAAATCTCCGGTATCATTTTTCAGTTCGCTTAATTCTCTTCTTAAAGAATATTTATTTTCTTTTTTACCAATATTTTTTTCATTTACACGCATACTTAAAGTGGCAATATCGGTGGGCTTAATATCAAAAAAATTAAAATGCAGTAGTTTAAATAATAAATCATCGGCACTGTATGGAATGGTAGTTTCTTTATCAATCCAAGTTAAAATGGTAATGATATTTTGAATAAAAGGTAATTGAAGAAGATCTGTTTTTTTTCTTACGTTAACAGGAATTTTTTTATTCTCTAAAATAGTAGCAATTTCTTCTACTTGCGAGTGGTTACGATAAATTACAGCAATTTCTTTTCCATTAATTCCATCGGCAATTAATTGTTCTATTTGCATAGCTATATCTATTGCTTCATGCGTTGTGTTTGGATACTCAACAATAGTTGGTTGAATTGACTGATTTAATAATAATTGATTCGATGCAATTAATGCTTTATCGTTCTCATTACTTACTGTTCTTTGTTGATTATTGATAATTAGTTGGTGTGAAATATCTAAAACAATTTGTGTAGAGCGATAATTATTAACCAAATCTATTGTAGTAATTGTAGCAGCATATTTTTTTTGAAACTCTATAATATTTTCAACATTGGCATCTTGAAATGAAAAAATACTTTGATCTGCATCGCCTACTACAAATACATTTGGCACATCCCAATAATTAATTAAATAGTGTAAGAGTAAATTTTGAGAACGACTTGTATCTTGAAATTCGTCAACCAAAAAATATAAAAATTGTTCCTGATAATCGAGTAGCAAATTTTTATTTTTTTCAAATGCATCTAATACCCATAAAATCATATCATCAAAATTATATCTGCTAATTTCTGCCATCATTTTATTGTATTGAGGGTACAATTGAGCGGCAGCTCTTAGCATTTCCATTTTTTCTTTTTCGGCTAAAATTTTATTCGGATTGGGATCTCCTGCATTAAATTCTTTGTATTTTCTTTTGTAAAAAAATCCTTCTTTAGTGGGTAATTCATTTAAATATGCATCAATGCGTTCGTTAAAATAATTAACATCCCACGCTTCTTTTTTCATTAGGCTAAATAAGCTTTTTAACCTTGGCACTTCATAATAAACATTACCTCTAAATCTTTTTAAAATATTAGTAGGCTCAATAGAATCAATTAGTTTATTAAATAATTCAAGTTCTTCAATTTCGCTGATAGGCTCTAAATTTAGTTTACCAAAATAGCTGAGATTGTCTTGAATAACTTCATTACAAAACGAATGAAATGTATGAATTTTAATACCATAAGCCGGAGTGCCAATTATTTGCAATAATCGGTTACGCATTTCAACAGCTCCATTATCGGTATAAGTTAGGCAAAGAATATTGGCAGGATTAGAATCGGTTTTTTGTAAAATATTGCCAATGCGAATTGCGAGTATTTGTGTTTTGCCTGTACCCGGACCAGCATTTACCATTACAGGACCTTCAATACAGTCAACCGCCATACGTTGTTGTTCATTGAGCTTGGTATAAATTTCTTCGAACTGCAAAAGCCGATTATTTTTCTTCATAATATCAAAGTTACTATTTGCAAACATTTTTGTACATCAATTGTTAAACTTACAAATTGTTTATATGAGTAAAGTGTATGCTATTAAAACTGTTCAAAAAATTCCGATAACCATTGATGATGCTTGGCATTTTTTTAGTAACCCCAATAATTTAAAGGATATTACTCCGTCAAATCTCGGTTTTAATATTGTAAGTAAATATCATGGAAATAAAATGTATCCGGGGCAAGTAATAGCATATAAGGTAAGTCCATTATTAGGCATTCCATTATATTGGTTAACCGAAATAAGCCATGTTGAAGAAAAAAAATATTTTGTTGATGAACAACGCTTTGGCCCATATTCATTTTGGCATCATCAGCACCACTTTAAGTCAGTTGAGAATGGTGTTGAAATGATTGATATAGTGCATTATAAAATCCCTTTTTGGGTATTAGGCGATATACTTCACTTTGTTTTTATAAGAAAAAAATTGCAACAAATATTTAAGCACAGATATATTGTAATAGCGAAAAAGTTTGGAGAGCTTGCCTAAATTCAATAGTAAATTATTGTTGTCACAAAGTTTTTTTGCGTAGCATAGCAAATCACTTATAAATTTGTGCTTTGTGTTGATTATGCAAATAAACTCGCTGCTTTATAAACTTTCTATTAATTTATTCCATACATGCAAAATGGTTTTGTTTAAATCGTTTCATTATTTACACAGAATAGGTTGTGCTTTAAATACTATTTTTTGTACTACAGCAAAAGCAGCTATGGTTTATTGCGAAACACTATTGTTGCAGAATAAATTTTTTAAATTGTTTTAATTATAAACTCAAGAGCAATGGC
>JAKAJX010000166.1 GCA_021824855.1 Bacteroidota bacterium
ATGAATTGAATTTTTTTGACAATAAACTATCTTTTAAACCACAATATGCCGAATTGGCTTACGATGCAGTTTCAGTAATAATCAACCAACAATCGAAAGATAGTGTGTTTACAATGGCCAATTTAAAAAGCATATTAAGCGGTAAAAAAAATACTATTGCAGTAATGGATGGAAAAAATGCCACAAGTACGGTAAGATTTTTGCAGGATAGTATTTTAAAAGGAACAGCATTTGGTAAAAATGTAGTAGCCGTAAATGGAAGTCAAGCAGTAATTGAAGCTATTAAGCAAAATGCAAATGCAATTGGTTTTATTGGCTCTAGTTGGGTAGGAAATATAGAAGAGCCTAAGCAAAAAGAAGATCTTAAAACCATAAAGTTGGCATTAGTTGAATGTGTTAAGTGTACCGAAAAAGATCTTTTTGCAAAACCTTCGCAAGCAACCATTACTTTTGGGCAATATCCGTTAGCAAGGCCTTTATTTTATATTTTAAAAGAAAATTGGATGGGTTTGGGAACAGGGTTTATGAATTTTTTAAGTATGGAAAGAGGGCAGTTAATTTTTAGACGAAGCGGATTGGCTCCGGCAAAAATGAGTTTTTTAAAACGAACCAGTAAAATAAAAGAGCAAGAGTAATACTAACTATAAAAAAAGCAAAATGAAGAAGCTATCTTTTTTTCTTGTAGCAGCATTGCTAACGTTTCAATTTAGTAAAGCACAAACTTTAGCCGATGCAATTAAAATGGTAGGTGTAGATAATAAACATCATGCTGCCGATGAATTATTTCAAAAATTATATACTGCCAGTCCAAAAGATCCGGAAGTAGTATATTGGTATGTTCAATCTTTAATAGATGGTAATCCAACTAAGGCAGAATTAAACAATGCAAATCAGGTAATTCAAAAAGCATTGAATGAAGGAGTTAATGCACCCTTACTTTGGGTAGCATCGGGACATATAGAATTATTAAATGGCGGAGATATTAATAGTGCCAAACAAAAATTTGAACAAGCAATTACGGCAACAAAAACAAGAAAAGGAGAAAATCCGGTAATACTTGCAGCAATTGGACGAGCCAATGCCGATGGAGGTTCTACCGTTGGCGATCCTAATTATGGAATAGAAAAATTAAGACGAGCAGCCGAATTAAATAAAGCCGATCCTGATATTTATGTTAGCATGGGTTTATGTTATCGCAAACTGGGAAGCGATTTTGGTGGTCAGGCCGTACAAGCTTTTACCGAAGCAATCAATCGCGATCCTAAATGTGCCAAAGCCTATTATCAAATCGGGAAAATTTATCTTAGTCAAAGTAATAAAGATGCGTTAGAAGAATATTTTAATAAAGCACTAAATGCCGATCCTACTTTTGCACCGGCTTATCTTTCTTTATTTAGTTATTATGCCGATAAAGATGTAAACAAAGCAAAAGGATACTTGGATAGTTTTTTAAAATATGCCGATAAAGATCCGGAAAATGATTTCTTCTATGCCGATTATCTATTTCGTGCAGGAAAGTATGATGAATCAATTGCAAAAGCAAAAGAAATTGAAGCCAATACCGTTGCAAAACCTTTGCCTAAATTAAATGGATTATATGCATTTGATTACGATAGATTAGGCGATTCTGTTAAAGCACGCTATTACATTCAAAAACTTTTTGAAACAGCTCAACCGAAAGATATTTTAATTGAACATTATAATCTTGCCATTAAAATATTTTCTCGTTTTCCGGGAATAGAAGATTCGGCTATAGTATACATACAAAAAGCAATGGATGCCGATTCATTAAAAGCTGATAGAATTAATTATGCCAATCAAGCTGCAGAAATTTGGGAAAAGGCAAAAAATTATCCCGAACAATTAAAATGGTTACAAAAAGTGGTTGCATTAAAAGGTTCGGCCGGTGAATATGAATACTATAAATTAGCTACTGCTGCCTTTAATGCAAAAGACTATGTGCAAACTATGTCTATTTCAAAAGATTATATCAATTCTTTCCCTGATAAACCTCAAGGATACTTTTTTAATGTACGAGCAGCAAAACTGATAGATACGGCTACGGCAATAGAGCCCCTCATTCAACAAAATGATTTTTTAATGAAGGATACTGCCAAAAATAAAAAGCTTATTTTCAATAACGATTATTTTCTGTTGGTGTATTATGCCGAAAAATTAAAAGATAATGCCAAAGCATTAGAAGTTTGTGATAAAATGTTAGAGTTATATCCAACACCGGGAGAAGAAAATGAATTTGTATTAAAAACCAAAGAAGTATTAGAAAAAGCCTTATCCGCACCAAATAATAAGCAGCCGGTTCAAAAAAACGATAATGCTTCCAAAAAATCATCCAATAAGCAATCACCCAAATAATTCTTAAACTCCTCTTATTAAGAGGAGTTTTTTCTTTTATTTAATTTGTGTCGCTTATTTTTGCAATTCAATTTTCAAAATATAGATTATGCATTGGCTTTTGTTGGCTTCAGATGCTACTAATAATTCAGCTTACAGTTATTTTCCTATTGGCATTCAACTGATTTTTGCAGCAGGCTTTGTGGCATTTATGATTGCATTATCTCAATGGGTAGGTCCAAAGAGAAAAACAAATGATAAGTTGCAAAATTTTACCAGTGGTATTGCCAGTCATGGCGATGCCCGACAGCCAATGGCCATTAAATATTTTTTAGTGGCTATTATATTTGTATTATTCGATGTAGAAGTAATTTTCTTTTATCCTTATGCCGTAAATTTTAG
>JAKAJX010000145.1 GCA_021824855.1 Bacteroidota bacterium
AATCTGTTAGCCGATAAAACTAAAAAACTTGCTCTCGGGTAAAAGCAAACATATCCTGATATTCTATATTTAATCCAAAATGCGAGGTAATAGTTTCAATATGAATATCTTTTCCTTTTTCGGGTGGTTCATTAATTACAGGTTTAAAGTAAGCAAGCTTTTTAGTTTTATCGGCTAACAGATTCATTAAACCAAGTGCTATTAAGGTTTTTCCGCTGTATGGTTCTGTACTTGCAATATAAATTGCCTTTGACATAATCTTAAAAATTTCGTATTGCTTTAATAAAGTAAATGCAAAAGTGATTTTTTTTTCTAAAAATAGAACTGATATAAATCACTACGCCTTAATGTTAAGTATCTGCTCAAATATTATTCAACAGTCTTTAACATTTTATTAATACACAATATAGTTTCAGTTGGTATCTGTTTATGCAATATGGCTCATTAATTGTTATTAAAGCAAAAAAAACAAATGGAGCAATTATACATAAAACATTTATAATTATGAAACAAAAACAAGTAGTATTAAGTATTGCTGTTGCAGCAATAGTAACCATGTCGGCAATTTTTGCAGCATGCTCTAAAAGTACATCGGCACAAGGAAGTCCTCCTTCTGCATCAACCCAAAGTGTATCACTGTATTTAACAGATGCTCCGGCGGTTTTTAATAATGTATATCTCGATGTAAAATCTATTGAAGTATTAATTGATTCATCAAAAAATACGCGCCAGCATGATAGTCTTAATTGGGACGATATGGGCGAAAGAATGGAAGGAATGGAAGGAAGTGGCGGTATGAGAAGACCAGATAGTGCTTCATTTGTAGCCACTAAATTAAATTTTTCTCCCGGTGTGTATGATTTATTGAAATTGAGAAATGGGGTAGATACTTTATTATCAACCTCTACTATTCCTGCCGGTAATATTCGTTTAATCAGAATTAATTTAGGTACTAATTGCTCTGTGGTAAAAGATAGTGTATCATATCCTTTGCATTTACCACCCAATGCTCCATCCTATATACTTATTAAGTTAGAAGGAAATGAATGGGAAGAATTTGAAACAAATGCCTATCGTTTGTGGTTAGATTTTGATGTTGCTCGTTCAATTGTGAATATGGATAATACCTATTATTTGGTTCCTTTCTTAAGAAATTTTGTTCCAAATAAAAGCGGTTCTGTTGAAGGCAATATTGCACCAATAGCTGCTATGCCTGCGTTTGTAAAATTATTTAACGCTACAGATAGTTCTTTTGCAATGCCTAATGAAGATGGAGAATTTAAAATAAGAGGATTGAAAGATGGAAGCTATTCATTATTGGTTCATTCAGCTGTAAAAAATGGTAATGGTACACCTATGTTTAAAGATACAACCATTAATAATGTTGTAATTCAGAATGCCAATCATGTTTCGTTTAGAAATATCATGTTACATCCATAAATAGTGTTTGGTTGAGGATAGATTATAATAGGGAAGCAGGTAATTGCTTCCCTTTATTTATTTACTGAATTATTAATAAACACTTCGAAATCTTTTTTTAATTGAATTAAGGAAGGTTTGTTAATGTACATCATGTGTCCGGCAGGATAATAAGTTAATGATATATTTTTCTTTAATTCTTTTTTTAGAAACATGTGATTTAATACGTTTCTGGTAGCAAAATAAGGAGTAGCCATATCAAAATATCCATTGGCAACCCACACTTTTAAGTAAGGGTTTTTGGTCATTGCATCTCTTAATGTTTCTGCCACATTTAAATATTTATTCTTACTTAAAATCCATGGATGTGGCCTTCCGGTAAGTACTTCATAAGGAATTTCGTTTTCGTATTTTAAATCTTTGTGTAAATAATCATTAATAGCCATAGCATATACGCCATAAATAGTTTTATCGTAACTGGGGTCATAATCAAATTCTTCACCGGCATCATCATAATCATCTCCTGTAAATCGGCTATCTAATCTGCCTACTGTTTTTCCTTCTGTTCTCAATAATTCTTTATTAAATCTTCCTACATATAATCTCAAATTGCTCTCCATAATATATTGTTTCGATAAGCCTGTATATTGATGCAATTTATCGGCAATAGCATTTTTTTCTTCATCAGTAATTTGATCTCCTTTCATTAATGCAAGTGTATAATCGGTAGCAGCAAAATGTTCTACTTCTTTTAATAAAGTATCTAAGTTGGTATAAGTAGGAGATAGTTTTTTATGGTACCAAGCTGTGGCACTAAATGTTGGCAATAATAGAGGAAAAGGGCGATCGTTGCCTTTATCGGTTGCATCGGCACCAAAATCTAATATGGCAGAAATAAGTATTACGCCATTTAAATATAAGCCATAGCGGTTTTGTAAATAACCCGCTAAACCGGCACTACGGGTAGTTCCATAGCTTTCTCCGCCAATAAATTTTGGCGAGCTCCATCTTTCATTTTTGCTGGTGTATAAGCGAATAAAATCTCCTACAAATTGCACATCATTATCGTAACCAATAAATTCATTTTTATCGGTTTTGCCAATGGGGCGGGTAAAACCTGTAAGCATTGGATCAATAAAAACAATATCGGTTTTATCTAACCAAGAGTATTCGTTATCTATATAACTATACGGTGGTGGTTTAGTAGTTCCATCATCATTCATTACAACACGTTTTGGGCCTAAAGCACCCATGTGCAACCATAGTGAAGCCGAGCCGGGTCCACCATTGTAGGCAAATAGTAGGGGGCG
>JAKAJX010000092.1 GCA_021824855.1 Bacteroidota bacterium
AAGGAACTGTAGTAAAAAAAAAACTAATTAATACTTCAATAGCGTTTAAAGAAAAACCCATTTCTACCGTATACTTAAAACCACCTGCACCTACAAAAAATGCCAAATTAATTATTGAAACCAATCAAACAACTCAGCCAAACAACACAGAAAATAAACCAATAATTACCACTACCAATTCGAATATACCTTCAATAAATAATACAACATCAATAGCTTCTACGGGCAGTGGAACCAAAAAAAATTTATTATCGGCTTTAAGAGATAAATATGGCGACAAATACGCAATTGAAGAAGTAAAAGAAGCGGAAGATTTACAACTAGAAAAACTACAACAATATTGGAATGAATATGCAGAAGAATTAGATCGGCAACAAAAACATTCTTCCGCAGCAACATTTAGAATTGCAAAACTTGAATTAGTATCCGAAATAAAGTTTAAAGTAACTGTTACTGCCTTAACTGCTCAAAAATTTGTAGATCAAGAAAAGATGGTATTAACCGACTTTCTTCATCAAAAATTTAATAACAGAAGTATTACTTTTTCGATAGAAGTAGAAGAAACTGAAAAAGCCGAAATTCCGCAGCATTTGGTGCTTAATAGCAGGCAGCGTTTTGAGAGAATTGCCGAACAATATCCACTAGTAAAAGAATTAAAAGATAGATTAAGATTGGAATTAGATTAATTAATTACCCGGCCTTTTTTGAATTGCTATATGCATTTTTTAGTAGCCACTGCAATACTTTTTCTCGCTGATCTCCTTGAATAATAATTTCATTGTTTTTTGCGCTGCCACCTGTGCCGCAATAATTTTTTAATTTTTTACCCAACTCTTGCAAATCATTCTCAGTTCCTATAAACCCTGTAATTAATGTAACTACTTTTCCGGCTCTTTGTTTACTATCGAGCCATACACGTAATTTTTGCAAGTTGGGGCTAAGCGTTTCTTGATTATTTTGAGGTGCTTCCTCAAAGCTAAAATTAGGATCAGTGCTATAAACAAAACCCCTATTATCCGGCTTATTTTTTTTCGACATACCCAAAAATAAAACAAATTATTTTTTACACTATGGCAGCTTTCAAACTTAAATCTAAACTTTGTGCTTGATGGATTAATCCTCCTACACTAATAAAATTTACACCGGTAGCAGCATATTCTTCAATGTTAGCCAAATTAATACCGCCGCTGGCTTCTGTTTCAAATGCATTGCCAATAATTTGCAAAGCTTCTTTAATTTCATTTGGCAAAAAATTATCCAACATAATTCTAAATACCTTGCCCTTACCTACTGTACAAATTTTTTGAACATCGGCAATTGATCTGGCTTCCACTTCAATTTTTAATCCCAGTTGGTTTTCTGTAACATATTGATGCGATTTCTCAATGGCATTTTCAATTCCACCACAATAATCAATGTGGTTATCTTTAAGCATCAACATATCATACAAGCCAAAGCGATGATTATTACCACCTCCAATTTTTACAGCTTCTTTTTCTAATAATCGAAAATTGGGCGTAGTTTTTCGAGTATCTAATAATGTGGTGGAATATCCTTGTAATTTATCTGTATACAGTTTGGTTAATGTTGCAATTCCGCTCATTCTTTGCATACAATTTAACACCAATCGCTCGCAGGTTAAAATAGTAGCAATAGAGGCAAAAACTTCAAAAGCAATTTCACCATTTTTCATTCTTTCACCATCTTGTTTAAAGAAGTTTAGTTGAGCAGATGGTTGAACAAAATGAAATATTTTTTGGGCAACATGAACACCTGCCAATATTCCATCTTGCTTAATTTTTAACACTGCTTTCCCTTTTTGAGTTGAAGGAATACAACTGAGCGTAGAGTAATCTCCATCACCAACATCTTCTTGTAATGCCTGTGCAATTAATTGATGTAATTGTTGCTCAAAATTTTTCATGCCGGCAAGTTAAAGAGTTTATAAAATAAAAGAGGGATTCTTAAATAAGAATCCCTCTTAAAGCAAATAGTTTTAGTTTATGCGAACCGAAGTTATTAAATGGTTGCCGTCTTTATTTTTTAAAAGAAGGGTAATATTAAAAGGCCTATTTTTCGATTGTAACTTACCTGCAATATACATGGTAATACCCGATTCTCGTTGAGAAGTAATGGCAAAATTATTTACCCCATTTTCTTCAAAAAAAGATTTTAAAGCAATGCCTGCTTGATTTTTTCCGATGCTTTTTATTTCATCTTTTTGAGGCAATGTTAAATCAATAAAACCATCAAAGTAAGTGGCAACTTGCTCTGCATTTCCTGTTTTTAATCCCTTAACTATTTCGTCTGTATCTGATTGAAATAAAGTAAAAGATGAAAAAACAAAACCAATAAAAAATATAAAAAGTAATTTTTTCATTACAAATAATTTTATAAAAGTAAAACTAAAATTATGCCAAATATAACTATTGCAATATCAATAAAGTTAATCTGTTTATGCTAAACACCAAATGATGTAATTTTGCGACTTAATTAAACTTTAATTGAAAAAATATTTTTATGAGCAAGAAAGCAATGCTAATTATAATGGATGGATGGGGATTAGGTAAAATTAAAACTGCCGATGCTATTCAAAATGCACATGTTCCTTTCGTTACTTCTTTATACAATCAATATCCTCACACAACGTTAGTTACTTGTGGTGAAGCGGTAGGACTTCCCGATGGACAAATGG
>JAKAJX010000135.1 GCA_021824855.1 Bacteroidota bacterium
ATGTATTGGCAATTTTTCAGTCTGCCCACAGTTATATTAGTGCTTCGTGGTACGAAACAAAAAATATAGCAAGTACATGGAATTATATGGCGGTACATGCAAAAGGCATTTTACGCTGGATAAGTGAGGAAGCATTATATGAGCAGTTAGTACAGCTTACTAATCACTTCGAAAAAAATGAAAATTCCTCGGCATTGGTTAAAAATATGCATAGCGATTATGTAGCCAATAGCTTAAAAGCAATTAAAGGTTTTGAAATTGAAGTAACTGAAGTAGAGCATGTTTTTAAACTTAGCCAGAACAGAGATGAAAAAAGTTTCGATAACATTATTAATTCTCTGCAAAAAGGGAATAGTAATGAACAATTGATAGCTGAAGAAATGCAAAAAAGAAAAGACCAAATATTTAATAAATGAAACGAGTTGTTATAGCTGTAACTATATTTTTATTGATGGGTTGTAAAACTAATAAAGTGCTTACCGATACCGCTACAAATATTCCAAGTTTTGATTATGAAGGACATAGAGGTTGCAGAGGATTAATGCCCGAAAATACCATACCTGCCTACCTTAAAGGCTTACAACTGGGTATAACTACTTTAGAAATGGATGCTGTAATTACCAAGGATAAACAGGTAATTATGAGCCACGAACCTTTTTTTAATCATGAAATAACTACAAAGCCCGATGGAAGTTTTATTGATGAAAAAGATGAAACGAACTTTAATATTTATAGGATGAGTTATGTGCAAACTCAACAATTTGATGTTGGATTAAAGCCGCATCCTCGTTTTCCAAAACAGCAAAAATTAGCAGTGCAAAAACCCTTATTAAGTAATGTAATTGATAGTGTAGAAAATTTTGTTAGTCAAAATCATCTTAATAAACCTTATTACAATATCGAAACTAAATGTAAACCGGAAACAGATAATATATATCATCCCGAACCTGCTGCATTTGTAGAATTATTAATGACAATTATTAATGATAAAAAAATTGCAGATCGGGTAATTATTCAATCTTTCGATATTCGTTCTTTGCAATATTTACATCAGCACTATCCTCAAATTAAAACAGCGTATCTTTTCGAGCCTCCCGATAACAGAAATTTAGCGGAGCGATTAAAAGCTTTAGGATTTATTCCCACTATTTATTCGCCCGATTATTCAACAGTAAATGCTTTATTGGTAAAACAATGTAAAGAATTGGGCATGAAATTAATTCCATGGACGGTGGATGATATTGCCACTATGCAACAATTAAAAACAATGGGAGTAGATGGATTAATAAGCGATTATCCTAATTTATATAAGAATTTAAAAAATTAGGTTTGTTATTCTTCCAATTGCAGTGCTAAATAAACACCGTTCGTCCAACCAAAACCATCCTGATTAGGGTATTCGCCACCACCCGCCTTCGTATTGGTTTCGGTAACGTTATATTTTTCCATCATCTTTCCGGTTTCGTTATAGGTTGTTTGATTGGTTTGTAACCAGTTGTTTTTTAAAGTACTTGCTTCTTTATTAAAGTTATAATTTTTTAAAGCTTTGTATGTAATCCATTGTAATGGAGCCCATCCATTTGGGTTATCCCATTGTTGGTGCGTTGAATTTAATGTGGTTACTACACCACCGCTATGCAAAAATTTTTCTGTTATTGTTGAACAAACAGCCATTGCTTGTGCGTTAGTAGCAATTGAAAAAAATAATGGAAATGCTGCGGCTAATGAATAAGTATTGGTAGTTGAAGATTCTCTGAAATTAAAATCGAAATAAAATTGTTTTTCTTCATTCCAGCAAAAACTCTGAATGGCATTTCTTCTATTGATTGCTTTAACTTGATACATGGCAGATACTTCGTGATTATTTTTTAAAGCATAAATTTTCGATAATGTTTCTTCTATATGAAGTATTAAACAATTTAAATCAACAGGAATAATATCGGTGGTTTGAATGGTATGCATATTCTTTTCATCTTTAAACCATCTACTGCTAAAATCCCAGCCCGATTCTGCAGCTGCACGAATATTTCTAAATAAATTATCAGGTTTTTGTGATGATATTTTAGAAAGTTGAACATCTTCAATAAACGCTTCTGGGCGAGGAGTAGTGAGGTTATCGAAATACCTGTTTAAAATAATACCTTCTTTTACTAAAACCACTCTTTTAATAGCAATATTTTCATTGGTTAACTCTGCAGATCCGCTCATCCAGAAAAGATATTCTTTTTCTATTTCTGAAGCATATTGTAATAGTATTTGCTCGCCTTTGATGGAAGCAAGAATTTCTACCATTAATGTAAAAAATGGTGGCTGAGAACGACTTAAATAATAAGTTCTGTTGCCATTAGGTATAAAGCCAAATGTATTGATTAAATGCGCAAAATTGTTGAGCATATTTTCTATTACAATAACTTTTCCCGATGCTTTTAAACCAAGCATAGTAAAGTAACTATCCCAATAATATACTTCTCTAAACCTTCCTCCGGGTACTATGTAAGAAAATGGCAAAGGAATTAATGAGCCGGAATTTTTATCAGGATTTCTTTGTAGTAAATCCCATAATTCGTTAATGTGTTCTTTAATTTCTTTGTGGTTGGATGTATAAGAATTGTCGGCTTCTTTTGGTAGTTCGAAATGCGATAACACGAATTGTTTAAGATTAAAATTGAGATC
>JAKAJX010000215.1 GCA_021824855.1 Bacteroidota bacterium
ATTTCGGCTCATGCTCAATATCCATCTAATCCTTCGGGCAGATATAATGGTTATTCTACTGGTTCGCAAACTCAATACGATCAAAATGGCCGTCCACTTTCTGGTAGCCAAAAACCAAAACAAGATTCAATTGAACATCGCGATAAATACGCCGATTCTATTACCATTTTTTATAAATATTTCGATTCTACCAGAATTAGAACAATAGATTCTTCCATCAACGATTTTTCGAAAAGAATAAAACAACCTTATTGGTTAAATACATTAGGAAATTATGGAACTGCTACCAACTCATTATTGTTTCAGCCCTATATGAAACCCGGATGGGATGAAGGATTGCATCAATTTGATGCGTATAATTTTACGGTAGAAAACACACGTTTTTTTCAAACAACAAGGCCATATACCGAGTTGGGATATTTATTAGGAAGCAAGGCCGAGCAATTAGTAGATATTCTTCATACACAAAATAAAAAAAGTAATTTCAATTTTTCTTTTGAATACCGATTTAGTAATTCTCCCGGGTTATTTCGGTTGCAAAATGCAAGCATTAACAATTTAAGATTTACTATTCATTATCAATCGCATAATAAACGATATGAGTCATTTCTTATTTATTATTCAAATAAAAACGCAGTTTCAGAAAATGGTGGCTTAGTTAAACCTAATAAATCAGATAGTATTGCCGGAAATACCTTAAGCGATCCATTTCAATTATTAACTCGTTTAGGACAAGCCGGTACTTTAACCCGAGATCCTTTTAATACCACGGTGAATACAGGAAATATTTATAAAGAAATGTCTTTGTTGTATAGGCAACAATACGATTTTGGACAAAAAGATTCTATAGTGGTAAACGATTCGGTAACTGCCAGATTATTTTATGCAAGATTTAGATTACAACATACTTTTTCTCTTAAAACAAATAGTTATCAATTTTTAGATTTTAATGCCGATTCTTTAAATTACGATTCATTGTATCATTATAAGCTTACCAAAATACAAGATACAGTTCAGTTTAAAGATGCATGGATAAACGTAACCAATGAGTTTAGTTTGTTATCTTTTCCCGATAAAAAAAATCAAAGTCAGTTTTTAAAAGTTGGTACAGTTATTCAAAATTTTAAAGGAAATTTCGGCGATACTTCTTCACAAACTTTTCATAATATCTCTTTACTTGGCGAATATAGAAATAGAACACGCAATCAGCTTTGGGATATGCAATTAAAAGGAGAATTGTATGTAAATGGAATGAATTCGGGCGATTATGGATTGAGAGCCGATTTAAAAAGAGCATTAGGAAGAAAAGTGGGATACCTGCAAATTGGTTTTCAAAATGTAAATAAAACACCTTCCTTTATTTTCGATCCGTTAACCAACTTTCGCGTAACCGATAAGCAAGCGTTTAAAAAAATTAATTTTACTCGGTTATATGCTGTTTACGAAAATCCGAAACAACATTTCATACTTAGCGGCGAATATTATTTAGTGAATAATTATACTTATTTCGATAGTTTTTTTGTTGCTAAGCAAAATGCAAGTTTATTTAATGTACTGCATGTAAGTGCCGAAAAAAGCTTCAAACTATCCAAACATTGGACACTATATTCTGAATTGCATTTGCAACAAACTACCAGCGATGCACCTGTGCATGTTCCTTTTTTGCTTACACGTAACCGATTAGCGTACGAAGGAAACTTTTTTACCAACCTAAATTTATCTACCGGAATAGAAGTGAGATATTATACCAATTATAAAGCCGATAATTATTCTCCATTTACAGGGCAATTTTTTTATCAAAACAATTTTACTACCTCCAATTTACCCGATATTAATTTATTCTTCGATTTTAGAATTAAAAGTTTTAAAGCATTTATACGGGCAGAAAATTTAAATACACTTAACTCATTTAAGCAATTTAGTTTTACCAAATATAGCTTTGCAACACCATATTATCCTTCTCAAGGATTATGGATGCGATTGGGAATTTGGTGGAGTTTTGTAAATTAAAAATCAATTTTAGTGGCTACGGTTTAAAGTACTAATATTTTTTGCTAATTTGCCCCCGTGCGAAAATTTATTTCAATAGCATTAATAACCTTATTCTTTTTTGGTAATACCGAAGCCTATCAGCTATTAAAGTTGCCGTTATTAGTAAAGCACTATATAAAACATAAGCACGAAGATCCGGCCATTTCTTTTATTTCTTTTTTGCAATTACATTATCAAGATAAAACGGTGGTTGATGCCGATTTTCAGCAAGACATGCAATTGCCTTTTAAAACAAACGATGCCAAAATGATTCAACTGGCTTCTGTTAGTTTACCTTCTCCCAGAATTAGTATAGAGATATTGCCAACTCCTGTAGTAAAACAAACACTGAGTATTCATCACGAGCAGTTATATTCTTTAAATACTCCACACGATATCTTTCAGCCTCCCAAAATAAGTTAAACATATTGTTCATTTGCCTATAAGCAAATTGAAGCCGCAGTGTGCAAAACAACAATGCCATAAGGTATTTCTGTTGTTGGTTTCATCATTTACTTAACTTATATTTTTTAGTATGCTACATGCTATTATTAAGTTTTCAATCCAAAATAAATTAATTATTGGATTGTTAACCTTTTGATTGGTTATTTGGGGTGGGTTGTCGTTTGCCAAA
>JAKAJX010000084.1 GCA_021824855.1 Bacteroidota bacterium
ATAACGTTGAACTATCACATGTTTTTATGAATACCATTAACACTAGCATTGGATATAGCCATATTAAAGATTATGCTACCCAAGTTACTGATACTACAGGCAATGCTACGTATGTTCAACAACAAAATTTAGCAACACAACAAATTATAAGCTTTAGTATAAGTTCGCCTTTGCCTATAAAACCATGGTGGAATGGATTTGCCAATATTTGGTATAATTATCAAATTTTTGATGGAACCATTGGCTCAAAACCTGTGCATACAACCATTCCGCTTTATGGTGCTTATATGCAACATTCTTTTACACTTGGGAAAGATTATACAGCAGAAGTAAGTGGATGGTTTAATGGTCCGAGTGTTTGGGGGGCAACATGGTTTACTAAACCACAAGGAGGACTTGATATTGGCATTCAAAAACTTTTAATGAACAAGAAAGCTACTCTAAAAATTTCGGCAACAGATATATTTCATACTTCACCTTGGTATGCTAACAGTAATTTTGGTGGATTATATATAAACGGTCATGGTTCGTGGGAAAGCCAAACCATTAGAGTTAATTTTACGTATCGTTTTGGAAGTAATCAAATTAAATCGGCAAGACAAAGAGAAACGGGTTTAGAAAGTGAAAGTAAAAGAATTAAAGGATAATTAAATATTGATGCTGTAAATAACTTCTGTTAATATTCCATTGGCAGAGGTTATTTATTTTTAAGCAATGTATAACTGCTTTCAATAATAGTATCAATATTTTGTAGTTCCATGCAATTGAAATGCTTTTTAGGACAATTATTGTGGCCAATTTTTGAACATGGTCTACAAGAAAGATTCGGTACCTGAAATTGAAAATTAGGAATTGAATAATTGCCATAATAAGGTGCCATACCAAATTCGGGAATAGTATTTCCCCAAACAGAAATTATATTTTTTTTAAATGCAGCTGCAATATGCATTAATCCTGTATCATGCGTGATAACTATATGGGCATTACGCACCAAATCGGCACTTTCGTTTAAGCTAAACTTGCCGCATGAATTATAAACTTTAATATCGTTTCCTTCGCAAATAATATCGCCCGCTTTTTTATCTTCTTTACCGCCTATTAAAACAATGGGATAATTAATATTGGCACATAATTGTTTTAATTTGGTAATCGGTAATTTTTTGGTGGCGTGGGCTGCTCCAATAACTAAAGCTATATAGCCAAATTCGTGCGATAAAGGGAGATCTTTTTTGGCAACCATCTCCTTTTCCGGAATAAAATAGTCTAAGCCTTTTTCATCATTTATTACTCCAAAACTTTTTACTGTTGCCAAATATCTTTCAACAATATGCACGTTGGGTAATCTATTTATTTTAAATGCTGTAAGCAGCCATTTTTTTAAGTTCAACTTATCAAACGAAAAAGAGGGTTTGCCTAAACTCCATTTTACACGAAGCGTTCGTAAATTATGATGCAAATCAATTACATAATCGTATGCTTCATTTTGTAATTCATGTATCATCAGTTCCCAACTAAAGTTTAATGTAATTATTTTATCTACATAAGGATTGTTTTCAAGAATTGGGGCAAATGATTGTTTTGTAAGAAAGTGTATTTCAGCATCTTTTACTTGCTGTTTCAAACATCTTATTACAGGAGTAGTTAATACAATGTCGCCGATAGAAGAAAAACGGATGATGAGAAATTTCATTATACAAATTTCATTAAATATTCATAATGAAAAATAAAAACTATACTTCTAAAAAGTTAAGGTCTTTATGAAAAGTTTCTTCAATCATCAATGCGGCTATAAAAGTAATAACAGCAATAATTAATCCGGTTATCATGCCGCTTTGTACGTAACTAAATTTATTTTGTAAAGTATAAAATAGTAAGGTAACTAAGGGTAAAGATCCTCGAACCATATTAGGAATAGTTGTTGCTGCTGTTGCACGTAAGTTAGTGCCAAATTGTTCCGCACCAATGGTTACAAGAATAGACCAAAATCCGGTGGAGAAACCAAGCAACGAGCATACAAGATACATGTGCATAGCAGTTCCACCATTTTGTTGAAAATAGATAACGCCACCTATAAAGTTGATAATTAAAAAAAGTAATAATGCTTTTTTTCTGCTCTGTAACCACTGACTAATAAAGCCAATAAGAATGCCACCAATTGATACTCCGGTATACGTTGCCATTACAGCAATACTTGGATCAACCGGTGCCGACAATTTAAATTCAGTTCCAAACTCTTTAGAAAATGTAACCAATATACCAACCACATACCAATTAGGTAATCCAATTAAAATGCTTAATATATATTTTTTAAACCTTTTTGCATTATTAAATAGCATAAAAAAATTTCCTCGTTGCACTTTCATTTCTTTTACTTTATTAAACATACCCGATTCAAAAACATTTACCCGCATTATTAATAACATAAAACCAAGTATTCCACCAATATAATAACAGGTTCTCCATTCAAATTCTTTCGATATAAAATAGGCAGCTACTGCACCGGTTAATCCAATGCCGGCCATTACCGATGTTGCAATACCTCTTTTTTGTTTAGGCAATAATTCACTTACCAAAGTAATACCGGCACCTAATTCGCCCGCTAAACCAAAGCCGGCAATAAAACGCATAATAATATACTGATTGGTAGTTTGCACCA
>JAKAJX010000067.1 GCA_021824855.1 Bacteroidota bacterium
TTTTTATAATTTATGTAAAATATGTTTAATTGCATTTTAACGTAAAAACTTAATAATGAAGTATACCTTTGATAAGAGGCTTTTGGTAATTGTGTTATTGGTATTTGTACCATTTGTAGCAATTGTTGCACAAACTTCTTTTGTTGAAGTTCAAAGAAGTATTCCGCGTGTAGCACTTGCTTTCAAATTAAAAGAGGATACTTTAAAAAAACAATTTGCCGAAGCTAAGTTACATTGGCCGCCCAAACAATTGTATATCCGTAGTTTTAAATATGATAGTCAATTAGAAGTTTGGGGAAGAAATGATGCGAAAGAACCATTTAAATTATTTAAAACCTATAAGGTTTGTGCTTTAAGTGGAACGTTGGGACCAAAAAGAATGGAAGGAGATTACCAAGTTCCTGAAGGATTTTATTACATTAATGAGTTTAACCCTAAAAGTTCTTATCATTTATCGTTGGGATTAAATTATCCAAATGCATCGGATGCAGTGTTAAGTGATTCTATTAAGCCAGGTGGTGATATTTTTATTCATGGAAATTGTATAACGGTTGGATGTATTCCTATTCAAGATAATCAAATTGAAGAACTGTATGTATTAGCTTCTTATGCAAAAGAAAATGGGCAAGACTTTATTCCGGTTCATATTTTTCCCGTACGATATAATAATTCTAAAAGTTTCGAATACCTATTAAAAGCTACAAAAGACGATCAACATTATCAGCATTTCTCTCTTAAAATGAAAGAAGTATACGATTACTTTGAGCAACATAAAAAATTACCTTTTATTGCAGTAAATGCAAAAGGCGATTATGTTATTTTATAAAGTTTCGTATAATGATAATTATTTCGTTATCCAATATTCTGTGTTGTGAAATAATGATAAATTACCGTACCCAGGTTTATAATGTTAATGTTAAAACGATTCCGATTATCCGGCTCGAGCCTATTGCTAATTGGCATTTGCCTTTTGGTTATTATTGCCGTTTTGTTATTAAATATTGTTAATTCTCGTAATTTAGTTTCTTTAAAAAGATCTATCGATACCTTATCTAAAACAAACTCAACTGTTGAAATTTTACGCAACACCAATGAAGAATTATTAATTGCCGAAAATCAGTACAGAATTTTTTTAAGTGGAGGAGATTCTTCGTACAAAAATAAATTTCTTCATCATATTAAAAATACTATTGCCAATTTACAGTCTATTAAAAATTCAGAAGATAGCCTACGGGTGGCGAATATTTTAAGCGGACTCAATAAAAAAATGCAATTAGCAAATGCTATTGAACAACTGAATAATTTATCCGATTCTATTACTTTAAACGTTAACAATGTAAATGTGCTAAACATTTATAAAAAGCCATTGCGTATTCAAAAAATTAATACCAATATTCTTGCAAAATATTTTACACAACAAACTGACACCGTAAAAGCGATAAAGCAAAAAAAGACTTTTTTTAAAAAATTAGGAGCACTTTTTTCTAATAAAGATGATACTAAATATGCTTTTGTAAAAGGAGATACTTTAACTAATGCCACCCTTGATAGTTCAAAAACCGAGTTAGCTACGGTATTAAATAATTTATCTACCGATATTCAAAGTTTTTATCAAGGAGTTATTAATAGAGAATTTGCCATTAGGCAACGATTAAACAGCAACGAACGATTATTGGCAGAAACCAATCTTTCAATCATCAGTAATATTAGTTTAGCCACTAAAAATGTTATTAAAAGAGAAGAAGCAGAAGATGTAATTAGAAATAAAGGAGCTGTAGTAAATGCTATTAATGCACAACAATCTATTCAAAACATTTCATGGGCATCATTTGCTATTATATTTTTAATTATTGTGCTAATGATTTTCAATGTTAGTAAAACCTTGCGGTACGAAAGAGAAATGATTGAAGCAAAAGAAAAAGCAGAAAAATTGGCAATGACCAAAGCAAGATTTTTACATAATATGAGCCATGAAATTCGCTCTCCGCTTACATCAATATTAGGATTTGCAGAGCAAGTTGAAAAAGGTGAACAAAATACGGAGAAGAAAAAATTTTTACAAGCAATACATACATCATCTACTCATTTAATGCAAACAGTGAATGATATTTTAGATTATTCTAAATTAGATGCCGGTAAAATGCTTTTAGGTAAAGTTCCTTTTAATCTTAATAATAGTATTTCCGAAGTAATTTTTGCCTTAAAAATTGTTGCCGAAAAAAAGCAAATTCAATTGGCTTTTAATTCGCAAATTAAAAAAGAGCTTACTGTAAATGGAGATGATTTACGACTAAAGCAAATTCTTTTTAATATTATAGGAAATGCCATTAAATTTACAGAGAAAGGAACTGTAACAGTTACAGCAAGTATTTTAAAGAAAGATGATGCAAGTATAGATTTACATGTTGAAATAATGGATACGGGAATTGGTATTCCTAACAACCAAATAAACTTAATATTTGAAGAATTTGCACAAGCATCATCTAATCCGGCAAGTGGGAAACGATCAATACGAGGAACCGGTTTGGGATTACCCATTTGTAAAATGCTAATTGAAATGCAAGGTGGAACTATTACAGTAGAAAGCGAAATTAATAAAGGATCTTTATTTACATTTAATATACCTTATTCTGTGTCAGTAGAAAATACAAACAT